>QHVX01000002.1 GCA_003222375.1 Acidobacteriota bacterium | reverse complement strand
GCTGGAACGCGGCATGCTGGTCCGTCGGGTGGATGCCGCCTTGCGCGCGCTGCCGCCCGAGCTACGCCGCGCGGAGCTCTTCTTCGCTGACGGCCGCTTTGCCGTCTTACGCTTCGCGGCTGTCTTTTTTCCGCCGCGTCGAGCGGCTGCGCGCGCCGGGGCGCGACGACGGCCGGTTGCTTTCTTGGAAGATCGCTTGGCGGATGATTTCTTCGACCGTTTCTTGGCAGCCATTGGTTTTCTCCTTTATTAAAGGCGTCAGAGACCGAGTAATTTAGTCGAACATGTTGCGATTGTCACGCACGCGCCTGGCGCTCATTTTCGCCGCGATTTTCTTTGTCGCGTTCGAGGCCCTGGCCGTCTACGTCTTCGTGATGAATCGCCGGCTGACCCACGAATTGGTCAGTCACTCCTGGCGTCAACCGACCACCCTGCTCTCGGCGGCAGGGTCGAACCGGACGATCGCGACTCTCTACGGCGTCGACTGGCGGATCACGTCACCGCTCTCAATTCACAGCCTGCCGGACTACGTTCCAAACGCCTTTCTGGCAGCCGAGGATGTGAGGTTTCGGGGGCATCCGGGGATTGATCCGATCGGCATTGTTCGCGCTGCCTTTTCGAACCTTCGGGCCGGCGGAATCACGCAGGGCGGAAGCACAATCGATCAGCAGATCGTCAAGGCGCGATTTCTTTCTCAGGAGCGTACCTGGCGCCGGAAGTTCATCGAAGTCGTGCTGGCGGTCCTTCTCGATGCACGTTTATCGAAGGACGAAATTCTCGAGATCTATCTCAACGACGTTTACCTCGGTCACAACAGCGGCAAGCCTGTCCTCGGCATCGATGAGGCATCGCGGCTCTATCTGGACAAACTGCCGCGCGAGCTGAGGATCGACGAGGCCGCGATGCTGGCCAGTATCGTGCGCGCGCCCAATCGCGACAATCCTTGGAAACGGCCCGACATCGTGCGCTCGCGTCGCGACGGCATCCTGGCCGTGATGCAGAAACGCGGATGGATCAACGACGAACAGTATCGGGATGCCGTCAGCCACGACGTCCGCTTTGTCCAGGGCTCTATCCCCGTTGCGCCGTACCCGTTCTATCTGCGCGCACTGCGATCGGAGCTCGTCAAGCAGATCGGCCTGCGACACGTCATCGAGGGCGGACTCACGATTACGTGCGAAATGGATCCGGCAGCGCAACGCGCCGCAGAGCGCGTGGCGCGTCGCGCGCCCGCGCAGCTCGAATCGCGATACGGGTGGATTCGCGCCGAGGCGCGCAACGAACCGCTGGAGGCCGCGATTCTTTCTGTCGATCCGCGCAGCGGCGGGATTCGCGCGCTCGTCGGCGGCACCGACTACGACCTTTCGCCATTCGATCGGACGTCGAGCATGCGACGCCAGCCCGGGTCGTCGTTCAAGACGTTCGCGTATCTGGCAGCAATCGTCTCGAAACGCGCGACGCCGTCGACGCTGCTCCTCGACTCGCCGGTGAGCATCCCGATCAGCGGCGAAGAGACGTGGTCCCCGCACAACTACGATGAGCGTTATCGCGGACGCGTTACTTTGCGCGAAGCGTTCGAGGAATCGCTGAACGTACCGACTGTGCGCCTGACGCAGCAGATCGGATTGGCGCGCGTCGTCGACACAGCGGAAAACTTCGGATTCGACGAGAAGTTCGCGCGCATTCCCGCGCTGCCGCTCGGCGTGACCGAAGTCAGCATGCGCGAGCTCACCGCCGCCTACACCGCTTTCCCCAATCTCGGCACACGCGTCGAGCCGTTTCTTTTGTCGAAAGTTCGCAATCGCGACGGCAAAACGCTTTACGAACACGAGCTCGACGCGAAGAGGGTGGTCAATGCCGATGCCGCGTACGTGATGCACACGCTTCTGCGCGGCGTCGTCCTGCGCGGCACAGCGTCGCGGTTGAAGCGCTGGGGACTCGGTTACATCGCTGGAAAAACAGGAACGACGAACGATTATCGCGACGCCTGGTTCGTCGGCTACACACCTGACATGGTGACCACTGTGTGGGTTGGTTTCGATCACGGCGCGCCGCTGCGGCTTTCGTCCGCCGAAGCTGCCATTCCGATCTGGGCCGGCTACATGAGCGCCATTCCGCATCTCCATTCCGAACCCGCCGCCCCGCCCGGCGTCACCTTTCGCGACATCGATCCGGACAGCGGCATGCTGTGGCGCGACGGATGCCCGGGCCCGTGGCGCGAGGTCTTCCTCGATGGAACGGCGCCGACGCACTACTGCCCGGTCGGGATGCTGGGCCGCATTCTCCGCCGCGTTTTCTTCGACAAAGAGCACTTCGACGAGCCGGCCGCGATCACGTTCGAACAATTCCGACGGTGGGCCGACGAAGTCGATCGCGAACGGCAGAATGTCGAGAGCGCGTTAGGCAAGCTGAAGCGAATCTTCGGCAATTGATTTGACAGGTCGGCCGATCCGCCCTACATTGTTTTTCGCTGGATTGATTTGGGGCAGCTTGCAACCAGCTTAAAAAAAGCTAAAGAGCCGCAAGCAGTCGTCCCGCGCGGCGGGACGAAGCCCCCGCCATCCGGCGGGATTTTTATTTATGCAGGATTTCATACAGGCAATTGCAGACGAGCACGTTTACCTCTTCGACGGCGCGATGGGGACGATGCTCTATTCGAAAGGCGTCTTCATCAACAAATGCTATGACGAGCTGAATCTGCGCTCGCCGGAGATCGTCCTGGAGGTGCACAAGCAGTACGTGCGATCGGGAGCCGAGGTGCTCGAGACGAACACGTACGGCGCGAATCGCGTCAAGCTTCGCACGTTCGGCATCGAAGATGACACGCGCGAAATCAACGTGAAAGCGGTCGAGATCGCGCGAAAAGCGGCGGGGGACTCGGTCTACGTCGCCGGCGCGATCGGGCCGCTTGGAATCCGCATCGAGCCGTACGGTCCAACTGCGCTCGATGAGGCACGCGAGTATTTCCGCGAGCAGGCCGAGGCACTCCGCGATGCCGGCGTCGATCTCTTCATTCTCGAGACGATGTCGAACATCGCAGAAGTCGAGCAGGGGATTCTCGCCATTCGCGATGTCTGTTCGCTGCCGATCATCGCGCAGATGACGATCGGAAATGACAGCCGCACGATTTACGGCGACAGTCCGCGTCTCATCGCGGAGCGCCTCGATCGCGCCGGCGCCGATGTCATCGGCCTCAATTGTTCCGTCGGCCCCGACGTAATGCTCGACGCCATCGAAGAGATGAGCACGGTCACCGCCAAGAAACTTTCGTGTCAGCCGAACGCCGGTTTGCCACGCGAAGTTGCGGGCAGGCAGATGTACATGGCGTCGCCCGAATACATGGGCAAGTACGCGAAGCGCCTGATCCACAAGGGCGTCAAGTTCCTCGGCGGCTGCTGCGGCACGACGCCCGAGCACATCAAAGTGATGGCGGACGCCGTGCGGCCGCTGTCGCCGCGGCGCTCGTTCGTGATCATCGAACGCGACATCGAGGCGAAAAAGCCGCAGGGTTTCCAACCCGTTCCGCTCGAGACGCGCTCCAACTGGGGACGCAAGATCGCCGCCGGCGAATTCGTCACCACGATCGAGATCGTGCCGCCGAAAGGTCCGAATCCCGAAGCGATGGTGAAGTCGGTGCAGTCGATCAAAGGCGCCGGCGTCGACGCCGTCAACGTTCCTGATGGTCCCCGCGCGCAAAACCGCATGGGTGCGATCGCCGTCGCCGTGCTGCTGCAGCAGCGAGTTGGGATCGAAACGGTTCTCCACTACTGCTGCCGCGACCGCAATCTCCTCGGCATGCATTCCGATCTCCTCGGGTGCGCGGCCCTCGGATTGCGCAACATGCTCTTGATCACCGGCGATCCGCCGAAGATGGGATCGTATCCCGATGCCACCGCGGTGTTCGACATCGATGCCATCGGACTCACCAACATGGTCAGCCTCATGAATCGCGGCCTCGACCTCGGCGGCAATCCGTTCGGCGAAGCCACGAAATTCACGATCGGCGTCGGCGTCAATCCCGGCCATCTCGATCTCGACTACGAATTGCGCCGCCTCGATTGGAAAGTGAAAGCCGGCGCGGAGTACGCCATCACGCAGCCGGTCTTCGATGTCGACGTCCTCGAGAAATTTCTCAAGCGCATCGAGCTCATGCGCCTGCCGATCGTGGCCGGCATCTGGCCGCTGCTGTCGTATCGCAACGCGCAGTTCATGAACAACGAGGTGCCGGGCGTGTCCGTGTCGGACGAAGTCATGGAGCGCATGCGGATCGCCAGCGAGAAAAGCAAGGAACACGCGCTCCACGAGGGCGTCACGATTGCGCGCGAGACGCTGGAGCGCGTCCGTGGTCAGGTCGCCGGCGTGCAGGTCTCCGCGCCGCTGGGCCGCGTCGATCTCGCGTTGCAGGTGTTTTCGCAAGGCCCTCTCCCTGGGGAGAGGGTGGCGCGAAGCGCCGGGTGAGGGGTCGAATCTACGCTGAGTAGCGAGTTTCGACGACCGAGGTACTCTCGGTGTTGTGCATCGCCATGATTCACTCGGAACGCAGCGCGCGCGAAATCTTCGGAGGAAAGACACGCTGCCGGAGCGAATCGTCTGGCGTTGGCTTCGCGATCGCCGTTTCGGTGGATGGAAGTTTCGTCGGCAGGATCCGATCGGGCCATTCATCGCAGACTTCTATTGCGATCCTCTGAGGTTGATCGTTGAGATCGACGGCACAGGACATCAATTCACGGCCGAATCCGACAAGATGCGGACCTCATATCTGAGGCGACTCGACATCGATGTGGTGAGGATCACAAACACTCAGGTCTTGCGTGATCCAGATTCGGCAGGTCAGATCATCATTGCCGCGATCGTGTCGCGCCTGCCCCTCACCCGCCGCTTCGCGGCACCCTCTCCCAAGGGAGAGGGCTGACTATCGCCTAGCAACCACCGCGATCGAAATATCGTCCTCGGGCGGCATACCGGCGGCGAATGCTTTCCACTCGTCCACGAATGTTTTGACGAGGAAGGCTGGCGAGCCCTTCGGATTCCAGCCGATGATCGCCTCGACGAACGCGTCCCCGAATTCGCGGCCGTTGCGATTGCGCGCCTCCGTCAAGCCGTCGGAGTGAAACAGCAGGCGCTCGCCGGGCTCGAGGCATCCGCGAATGGTTTCCCACGTCAACGCGGTCTTGATGCCGAGCGGATACGAGCCGGCGCCGAGCCGATCGACGACCTTTCCCTGATTATCGATTTTGATCAACTGCGGGTGACCGGCGATCGCCGCGCTGAATTCACCATCCGGCGAAAAGAGAGCGTAGCAGCATGCGAAGAACGATCGCGGTCCGCCGGTGCGGCAGAGAATGCGATTCAGAATATTGATGATCGCGGTCGGCGAAGGATCGATTTCGAGCTGCGTGCGAAACGACGCCGAAGCAACTGCCATCACCAGGCCGGCCGACATACCGTGCCCCGACGCGTCGCCGAAAAGTACGGCAAGGCGCCCATCGGGAAGCGGAACGAAATCGTAGATGTCGCCGCCGACGGTGTTGGCAATTTCGTTGAACGCTGCCACTTCGAATTCCGGTGTCTGCGCCGGCGACTTCGGAATGAGTCCCGATTGCAGGTCACGGGCGAGCTCCAGCTCATCGCGATACTTGATTTTGTCGATCAGCTCCATCGCCAGCAGAAGGGTGAGGACGAGAAAGGTCGCGACGATCTCCACGAACGTCACGAACGGCGGATGATTCATCTGCGCGAAGATCGATCCGATACAGACGAAGAACGAGATCCACGACAGAAGAAACAGAACGCGGCGATGTGGCGCCAGGCGTTTCGTCAGCCCGTACAGAACGGCGCTGCTCGTCCGCGCAGCGCGGCGGACTGCGGTCGTGTCGCCGTCGATCGCATCGCGATGGTCGGCGATCAGCATCTTCTTGGTTTCCGGCCACTCGGTTTCGTAGAAACGCGCTGCGTCGCTGATCTTCAGCGATTCGATCGTATTTCGACCGAGGTCGAGCCAGTCGCGGAGTTGGGCCACGGTGGTGATTACGGAGATTTGCGCCCGGTGTTTTCCAGGCGCTTCTCGAGGAAGGAACGCGTCTCGCGCGTCGGGTATTGCGGCAAGCCCGTCCGGTCGATCTGACGATACTCCGCGATGAACTTCGCGTAACCGGGATAATCGGCGGCCAGATGCTCGTAATAAAAGGGCAGCCGCTCGTCGTCGTAGTAGATGCCGTGGGGATCGCTCTCCGCGAAATGCCAGACGCGCGAGATGTCGTGAGCCGTCAGAATCACGCGCCGAAAGGCGTTGCGCTTCGCGCCGACCGGCATCGTATCGATGTATGCCTCGGCGCGTTCGATTGTGTCGTCGAATCGATGAAGGTCGTTGACCTTCACGGCGTCGACGAGCTCTTTGCGAATCGTGACGTCGTTAGGCACACGGGCAGCCGCGAAGAATACAAGCGCGACCGCGACGATCGGCAAAGCTACTGCTTGGTGGCCGGACGCCGTGATGATTCTGCGCCGAGCAGACGCGCGGTTTCGATGAGCTCCTGAATCGTCGTCTGATCTTTCCCGCTGGCCTGCAGCAGATAGATCCGGATCGCATTTCCGATCGGAATCTGCGCGTTGGCCGGATCGGCGTAGAACTTCTCGAGTCCCGACACCAGCTCGAAGCCGGTCACCTTGCCTGCCGTCGATGTCTGGCGCTCGGTGCGGTTGGCCAGGCTGGCACAGGGGGAGTTGGGTCCGGACGCGACGTCGATCTTGCCCAGCGCGTCCGCGTAACCCTGCGAGTAACCGATCGACCAAAACAACTTTTCGGTGCTGCTCAGCTTCGTCCAGTCGCCACCGTTGGCGGGCGGATTGATCTCCGGTGTGGTCGCATCGGCGGCGAATCCCGCCATCGCGCAAAGGAGCAGGGAAATTCCGACGACGATATTTTTCATGGCCACCCTTTCGGAAAATGCTGATCCGCGAAAATTTGCCGCGATTCTACCAAAAAAGCCCGGAGCGCAATGCGATAGGATCGCGCCTTAATTTGGCGAAGAATGTCATCATCGTCGGCGGAGGGATCGCCGGCCTCGCCGCTTCGATTTATCTTGCGCGCGGCGGCCGCACCGTCACCCTCTTCGAAAAACGCCGTTATCTCGGTGGTCGCGCAGTCACGCACCTCCGTCACGGCTATCGTTTCAACCTCGGACCGCACGCGTTTTACCGGGGTGGGGAGGGATCGAAGGTGCTGGCGGAGCTCGGCGTTCCCGTGCGCGGAGGCAGGCCGAGAGCGATCGGTATCGCCTTGTACGGCCAGGAGCGCCGGAACCTTCCGGTCAATATCTGGTCATTGCTGACGACTCGGCTCTTCACCGCCGCCGACAAGCTCGAGGCGCTGAAACTCTTCATCCGCATTCGGCGGATGAAAAAAAGCATGCAGTTCACGGAAATCTCGGCTCGTGAATGGCTCGACTCGAACGTCACGCGGCCGCGTGTGCGCGAGACTCTCACTGCGATTTTCCGTCTCGCGACGTATTGCAATGATCTCGAGAAGCTGCAGGCGGGCGCCGCGCTCAATCACGTGCGCCTCGCGATGCGCGGTGTCATCTACATCGACGAAGGCTGGCAGAAGATCGTCGACGCGCTTCACAGCTCGGCCGTGACGGCCGGCGTGAACTTCGTGACCAGCTCGCGCGTCATTCGCGTCAATCACGATGGCGCAGTCCGCGGGATCGAGATCGGCGGATTGGAGTTCGAGGTCACGCCGGAGACGCAGACCTATCTGATGCCGCAGCCCGGCGATGACAAAGGAACGCGACTCGGCGCGGAAACCGTCCTTCTCGCTGTCGAGCCGTCGACCGCCCGTGAGCTCATCGGCGAAGTGTCGTGGCCGCCGATGACGCCGGTGTTGCTCTCGACGCTCGACGTCGCGCTCTCCAAACTTCCCGATCCCAAGAAGACTTTCGCGGTCGGCATCGATCGGCCGCTGTACTACTCCGTCCATTCGCGATGGGCGCAGCTCACGCCGAAAGGCGGCGCGCTGATTCACGTTTCGCGTTATGGCGGCGGGGACCAGGCTGAGTTGGAAACATTGCTCGACGAGATGCAGCCCGGTTGGCGCGACTCCGTCGTGCACTGCCGTTTCCTGCCGTCGATGGTCGTTTCGAACGCCCTGATGCCGCCCGCCCCCGCCACCCGCCCGTCCCCCATCACGCCCATCCGCGGCCTGTACCTCGCCGGCGACTGGGTCGGCGACACGGGGCTGCTCTCCGATGCCGCGCTGGCTTCGGCGCGCAGCGCGGCAAAGGCGATTCTTGCGGAAGGATGAAGGCAGAAAGCAGAAGGCAGAAGGCAGAAAGCAGAAGGCAGAAGGATGAAGGCGGAAGGTTTTACTTCTGCCTTCTGCCTACTGCCTTTTAATGTGGATGCTGCCGCCCGACGACCGCAGGAGCAGCTTCGGACCGCCGCCGTTGATCTTCCCCTGAAGCGACGAATCGTCCTGACGGCCTAGGAGCGTGACAGGGACGTCGGTGTCGACATCGCCGCCGCTCGTGTGCGCGTCGAGATCGACGGACACGTTAGGCGCGATCGATACCGTGATGCCTCCGCCTGACGTCGACAGTCGCGAGTCGGCACGCGGTTGCTGCGCGAGTTGCGCCTTGATCGATCCTCCGGAACTCTGCGCATCCACGGTACCGTCGGCCTCACCAATCGTGATGCCGCCGCCCGATGTGCGCGCGAGGAGATCGCCCGCGGCACGGCGGATTTCGATCGAGCCGCCGGAAGTCTTGGCGGTCACCGTCCCGCCGCCGGATGTGTGTAGATCGACATTGGACCTGCTGCCTTCGAGCGACACGTCGCCGCCGGAGGTGTCCGCGACGACCTGTCCGCCGACCTTCCCGAGCTGAATTCCGCCGCCCGAGGTTCGGACGTTGGCCTGGCCCTGAAGATTGCCGACGCGGATGTCGCCGCCTGAAGTTTTCAGATTCACGTTGTAGCGCTCCGGCACGGTCACGACGAAGTTGGCCTCATCGTCGCTCCAGTTGAACCATCGCGAAGTCGGCTCCAGCCTGCCGCGTACCGTCACGTCGTTCTGTTGTTGATCGAATGTCAGTTCGAGCCGGCGGTTCGAGACGCGCGTCCGCTGCGTCACATCGATCGTCACTCCGCTGCCGCCGCTGTCGACTCGAATGTTGCCGACGTCCGTGTCAATCGTGAGTGTGCCTCCTGGCGCGACGTTGAACGTCCGGTGTGTTGGCGTTTCGACCGCATAAGCCGCGGTTGCAATCATGAGGAGCGCGACGAGCGCGATTCGGCTGCGAGCCATGGTTATCTCCTTCGTGACCGTAAGTACGCACCGCTACGGAAAAGGTTAGACTCCCGCCGCCATGGCCATTGATGAGGCGGGATTCAAGGCCGCCATGTCCCATTTTGCGAGTGGAGTGACGATCGTGACGACCGAACATGGCGGCCGGCCTTACGGGATGACAGTCGCTTCCTTTGCATCGCTTTCGCTTCGCCCTCCACTCGTGCTCGTCTGCATCGAAAAAAGCGTGAAAACGCACGATGCAATCGTCGCTGCCAGGAAGTTCGGCGTCAGCATCCTCGGCGCCGATCAGGCCGATATTTCGACGCGATTTGCTTCGCGATCTGACGACAAGTTCTCCGGAATCGATGTCAAGCGCGGCGAGCTCGGCGTGCCGCTCATTGCAGGCGCGCTCACTACGCTCGAATGCTCAGTCCACGATCAGCTTCCCGGCGGCGATCATTCGATTTTCGTCGGTGAGGTCGTTCGGGCGGCCACGCGCGATGGTGTCCCGCTCCTCTATTTCCGCAGCGGCTATCGCGAGATGCAGGGTTAATACACTGATGCGGGAGATGCGGGAGACCCTTCGCGCGACCTTCGGCCGCGTCCTCGGGATTGAAAATCGCCGGCGCGCACTGCGTCCGGGCCAGCTCGAGTCCATCGCGTCTTTTCAGTCGAAGATCCTCGACAACACACGTCAAATCACGATTTACCTGCCGCCGGGGTATGAGCGCGGGGACGCGCGATATCCCGCGCTGTACGTGCAGGACGGACAAAACTTGTTCGAGCCGGCACGCGCCTTCATCCCGGGTCAGCACTGGCGCCTCGATGAAGCCGCGAACGCTGCGATCAGCGAACGCACCGCGCGGCCCATGATCATCGTCGCGGTCGATCACGCAGGACCCGAACGCATCGACGAATACACGCCGACCTACGATCCATCGCGGCAGGCGGGAGGGCGGGCGGGTGACTATGCGCTGATGCTGATCGAGGAGCTGAAGCCGGTGATCGACGCGCGCTATCGAACGCTTCCTGACACCGCCGCCGGCGGATCCTCGCTCGGCGGACTCGTGTCGCTCTACCTCGGCCTGACACGCCCCGAGATTTTTTCCAGACTGGGCGTCATGTCGCCCTCCGTGTGGTGGAACAACCGCACGATTCTCAAAACCGTCGACCGCTTCGCCGGCCCGCGTCCGCGGTTGTGGCTCGACGTGGGCGGGCGGGAAGGGCGGGACACGCTTCGCGACGCTCGCGCTCTGCGCGATCGACTGCAGAACGAAGGATGGACAGACGCCGACCTCGGGTATTTCGAGGACCCGCGCGGCGATCACAGCGAACGCGCCTGGGCACGCCGCGCCCGCAAGATGCTGGAGTTTTTGTACCCGCCGGTTTAGTTTGTCAGCCTAAATGTCCCTCGATGCCCTCGGCCGTCCTCTTCGCGATCTCCGAATCTCGGTCACCGACCGCTGCAATTTCCGCTGCACGTACTGCATGCCGCGCGAGACTTACGGCCGCGATTTCGAATTTCTCCGCCGCGACGAAGTGATGTCGTTCGAAGAAATCGCACGCCTGGCGCAACTCTTCGCGAAACTGGGCGTGGAGAAGATCCGCCTCACCGGCGGCGAGCCGTTGCTGCGCCGCGACATCGAGGCGCTCGTGGAGATGCTCGCGCACGTGAAGGGCATTCGCGACCTGACGATGACCACGAACGGCTCGCTGCTCACGCGGGAAAAGGCACGCGCGCTGAAAGACGCCGGTCTCAATCGAATCAGCATCAGCCTCGATTCACTCGACGACGACGTCTTCCGCGCGATGAACGACGTCAACTTTCCGGTTGGCAGAGTGCTCGATGCGATCGATGCCGCGAACGAAGCACAGCTGTGGCCGATCAAGATCGACATGGTCGTCAAACGCGGCGTCAACGAGAACAGCGTCGTCGACATGGCCTCCCATTTTCGCGGAACGGGTCACATCGTCCGCTTCATCGAATACATGGACGTCGGCACGACGAACGGCTGGCGCATGGAGGATGTCGTTCCGAGCCGCGAGGTCGTCGAGCGCATCGCCGCCGCGTGGCCGATCGATCCCCTGAATTCGAATTACTTCGGTGAAGTCGCGGAGCGCTATCGCTATCGCGACGGGGCCGGCGAATTCGGCATCATCAGCTCAGTCACGCAGCCTTTCTGCGGAAGCTGCACGCGCGCACGCCTGACGGCGGACGGCAAGCTCTATCTGTGCCTCTTCGCGACCGAAGGGCACGATCTGTTGGGATTGCTGCGGCGTCGTGCGACCGATGAGGAAATCGTCGACGAAATTCGCTCGGTATGGCGAGTGCGCGACGATCGCTACTCCGAGATTCGGTCGGGGGAGACGGCGGGCTTGCAGAAGGTCGAGATGTCACGCATCGGCGGCTAGCCGAAGCACTCCCTCCACAAATTTTCGCTTTCCACCCTGCGATGGATGCCGCACCTTCGTGTGCGGGATGCCGAGGCGAGTGAGGGAGCGCTCGGCGAGATTGCCGACGGCGACGATGCAGTCGATCGGAAACATCCGGAGCAGAGTTTCCAAAATTGGTGCACCGAGAAGAAGCTCGCCGGCGGTCGGGAGGCGATTCGAAAACGGATTTCCGCGATCGAACGGATGAAACGGAAACGCGTTCCACAGAAGCGGCAGCGGATCGATGTTCTTGATCGTCGTCCACACCATCGTCGCGCTGGCTTCTGTTGATCGCTTCGCGCCCGGCGTTGCTTTGCGAAATCCGCGATCTTCGCCCAGGAAACGGCCGTCGATGCCGCACAGCATGATCTGTTCGCTCGTGAACGCGATTCCTGTCAAGCGCCCGCCGCGATAACTTGGCGCCTCGCCGACGAGAAGCATCCGCGGCGCTCCGATCTGTTCGAGATACAGACGCAGATTGTTGCGGCGGATCGCGTTTCGATATTGATTGTGGGCGCGATCGGAGACTTTTACTCGCGCGAGCGCATCGATGAATGGATCGAAGCGAGTCGTCATGCTGAGCGCAGCGAAGCATCTCGCCGCACGAGATCCTTCGCTTCGCTCAGGATGACGTTCGTCATTTCTTCACCGCTCGGCGCCTCGGTTGTGTCGCCAGCGAATCGGTGAGCTGGCTGACCGTTCCGTTCAGATCGGCGACATACAACTCGCCGTTCTGATCCTCACCGAAGCTGCTGATTGCGAGCCGCGTCGACAGGAGCGTCTGCGAGGTCCACGTGCCGTTGCTTTGCTCGGTCGCGCCGAAGATGGCGCCGCTGCAGTAGTCGGCATAAAAGTAGATTCCGCTCATTCGCGGATAACGCGCGCCGCGATATCGATAGCCACCGGTGATCGAGCACGCACCGCCGCTGTGGTTGTACTCGAGGATCGGCCGGGTGAGACCCGTTTGATTGCACGTTGTCGCGTTGTAGCAGTGCAGCCCTTCCATGACACGCCAAAAGTCGACTTCTTCGAACGAATTTTGTCCGACGTCGCCGATCAACAGATCACCGGTGATGCGATCGAAGCTGAATCGCCACGGATTTCGGAGACCGTACGCCCAGATCTCGTTGCCGAATGGATTCGACGACGGAACGCGATAGGGAAGCGTGCTGACATCGATCCGCAGAATTTTTCCGAGGAGCCGGGAGGTGTTCTGGGCGTTGTTGTTCGGATCGCCGGCCGATCCGCCGTCGCCGACGCCGTCGTAAAGAAAGCCGTCAGGTCCAAATCGAAGCTGGCCACCGTTGTGATTCGAAAAATTCGGGTGTGGAATCGTCAGAACGACCGCTGCGCTGTTCGGGTCGGCGCGATCGGGATCGGAAGAGACCTGGTAGCGCGCGATGGTGATGTCGCCGTTGGTGTTCGTGTAGTGAACGAAAAAGAATCCGTTACGGCGCGGGTCGAATGCCAGGCCGAGAAGTCCGCGCTCACTTTCGCCCGAGATGCCGGGCGTGACGAGCTGCCGGATGTCGAGAAAGGGCGTGGCCAGGACGCGAGTGCCGTCGTAGATGACAATCTGTCCGAGCTGCAGAACGATGAAGAGGCGCGAATCGCCGCCGTTCACGATGCCGACCGGGCGATTGAGGCCGGTCGCGATCTGCTTGAGGGCGAGTTGCGGCTGCGCACTGGCCGCCACAGCCACAAAGAAGATTGCCAAGAAGCGCTGCATTCGCTAAAGCATATAATCCGCCCACCGCACTGAGAGGAGAAGTGGTATGCGCGTCGCGTGGGTCCGGCTCGCGTTCCTCATCGTTCTTCCGGCTGCCGCCATGGCAGCCGAGGGAGATTTCGACGGTCCTGTATCGTTTGTTCCGTGGAAAGTGATCGCGCCCGGCGAATCTCCGGCCAAAGCGCCGCTGACGTTGTGCTGGATCCCCGCCTCGCGGACTGACTTCAAACATTCGGAGCTGCTCTTCTCGCGGCCGCTGACCTCGTACGCATCGCAGTGCGTTGCCATGCATGTGATTCGCGCCGATGACGCAGCGATGATCGACAAGCTGGGCGTCGCGGGCGCGCTGCCGGTGGCGGTGCTCCTCGACGGCGACGGCAAGCAGCTCGGCAAGGTCGACAACGACCGCGGGGCGTTGAAGGTCGCAGCGGTCGAGAAGCTCGTCCGCGATCAGTTGCGCGCGCGCGAAGCGGTGCTCGATGCGCGGCTCGACGACGCGCGCAAAAAGGCGGTCGCCGGCGATCGCGACTCAGCCGTCGCGGCCTACAGATCGATCTGGGATCTGCGCTGCCTCTTCCCCCGAAAGGCGCGCGAGGCCGAGAAGGAGCTGAAGAAGCTCGGGATTGCGGTGGCGGACGCGTCCATGTGATCTACGAAACTTTTCGTTGACAATACGAATTCTTTCGTACATGCTGCCGCGCAATGGGCGACACCTTCGGTTTACCGCTTTTTCTACCCGGTGCGGAAAAGGTCTACCGAATGTGGAAAAAGCGGTAAACCGAAGGTGTCGCCGAAAGGGAAAGGGGAACCATGAAGATCCTTCTCTTCGTCACTCTCGCCATCGCTGTCTGCTTCTCGGCTTATGCGGCGACGGAGTCGCGCACCGGCGTCTGGACCGCCGATCTGGTCGACGACAAGATCCAGATGACGCTCTTTCGCGCCGACCGTAACAACATGATGGGTTTCGATGAGCCGCTCAGCGCGTACTCGGGGCTCACGAAAGCCGATCTGCTCTCCACGGCCGCCAATGTGCAGTTCGAGCTGCGCCGGCCGGCGGGCGTGATCGCGTTCGAAGGCCGCGTCGCGAACGGCACCGGCGCCGGCCACTATCGGTTCACGCCGAACGACGCGTTCATCCGCGAGATGGACGGCCTGGGCTACCGCGGCTTCAAGGACGACATGCTGCTCGTCTTCGCGGCGCACGATTTCTCGCCGCAGACGCTTCGCGAGCTGCGCGCGATGGGTTATCAGCCGACGCAGCACGAGGTCGAGGAGATCACGATCTTTCGAGTGACGCCCGAGTTTATCCGCGAGATGGCGCGCGCCGGCTATGCGAGTCTCTCACTGCGGGAGGCCGTAAATTTTCGCGTGGGCCGCGTCGACGCGGCCTACATCAGCGAACTTCGGTCTCTCGGATACAGCGATCTGTCCGCGCACGAACTGGCCGACATGGCGATCCTCGGTGTCCGTCCAAAGTTCATCAAAGAGCTGCGCGCGCTTGGGTACGACAAGCTGACGCGAAAGCAGCTCGTCGATATGAAAATCTTCGGCGTCACGCCGGACTACATCCGCAAGCTCGCTGAAAAGGGCTACGCCAACGTTCCGGCCGATAAGCTGATCAAGCTGCGCACGATGGGAGCTGACAAAATCCTGTTCAAGTGATCATCGGCAGGTCGATGTCGCGTTCCTTCGCGACTTCGATCGCGCGTTCGTATCCCGCGTCGGCGTGACGCATCACTCCCGTTCCC
>QHVX01000027.1 GCA_003222375.1 Acidobacteriota bacterium | reverse complement strand
AGCGAGCGCTTCGACGGTGCCCTCTGCTTCGGCAACTCCTTCGGCTACCTCGGCCGCGCCGGATCGCACGCGTCGATCGCATCGGTCGCGAGGGCGCTGAAAAAGGGCGGGCGATTCGTTCTCGACATAGGCAGCGCCGCCGAATCGCTGCTTCCTTCGCTGCAGCCGCGGCGATGGATCGCAGTCGGCGACATCCTGTTTCTGAGCGCCGCGACTTACGATGCCAACGAAAGCCGCCTCGATGTCGAGTACACGTTTATGCGCGGCGGCGTGCATGAGAAGAAGACCGCACACACATGGATCTTCACGAGCGGCGAGCTGCGATCGATGTTCGAAGCATCTGGTTTCGAAGTCGAATCGATGCTCGCCTCGCCCGGCGGCGAGCCATTTCGGCTCGGATCCCCGCGACTGATTCTTACCGCGCGGAAATCCGCCTGATGTAGATGGCGGTCGCGATTCCTGCAATTGCCGCCGGCGCGACAAGCCCGACAACCGAGACGGGGAGGAACACCCCCGGCGACAGAAACCGCGTCTGCGAGAACACGAAGACTGCCGCCAGCGAAATGATGCTGGCGACAAAGAGGCCACGCCCGAAGTGGGCGTTGGTGTCGTACCAGATCGCGTCGTCGCTCAACGTTTTTCGCGTGCGATAGCCGTAGAGGACGTTGCGCGGAACTTTGCGCAGCATCAGCGGAATCGCGAGGATCACGAAGAGCAGCGCGCAGCCCTCCATCGTGATGAGGCCCTTGTCGAAGACGGTCACTCAAGGAGTTTACTGCCGATCGAAAACGAGGACCGCTCGCACGGGTTGGCCCTGATTATTCTTTCCGCCATATCGGACAGTCGAGGTCTTGCCATCGCCGGAAATCGTCCGCGTCCCGGTGATCGTTATCTTCCCGTCTTCTTTGTACGTGAATTCGCTTTGCCGTTCGCTAACCTTCTTCAACGCGATCGTGCCGATCGTGTCTGATCGCAGTACCGCGCGCGGATAATCCCGGCCGTCATAACGCGCGACATACTCCGTCACGGTTCGTGTTCCCTGCGTGTCGGTTCCTTCGAACCTGCCGTGAACGAGATCCCCGCCCCAATCCTGATAAATGCGGGTTTGGCTCTTCATCACCGGCACACCTTCAAATGTCGACTTTGCGGGGTTCAACTTCCAGGTACCAATGAACATTTTCGTCACCGGTGCGGCCATCATCCCCACGGCGGACATGACCAGCGACAATGCGACGATCACTTTTTTCATCAGCGTTCTCCTCTCGATCGCGGAGTCTACTCCGCGCGCCATACGCCGTTACTCCGTGTACTCGGTTTCTTCCGGCTCGTCGGTCGGGCTCTCGAAGTCGAGACGGTAGCCGTCGGGATCGCTGAAGCTCGTGACCCACAAACCGTTGCCGACGAAGGGAGGCTTCGCCTCAATGCCGCGCGCCCTGGCGTCGCGATAGATTTTCAGCGCGTCCTTGCACGTGAAGCATATGTTGACGCCTTCGCCGACTTTCGTCTTTGGCCGATGCACTTCGTTGAACTCCTGCAGCATCAGCGCCGCGCGGAGGGAGCTCTCCAAATTCGAGACGCCGAAAAACGGGACGGCCTGCTCGACGTTGTCGTCTTTGCTCATTTCGATCGTTTGTGCGCTTTGATCGCCACCGACAGTTCGTCGTTGCGCGTGTTCACGAACCGCAATTTGACGCGGCCTTCATCGTCGAGCGAGATCGTCGCCGGCACATTGACCGATGTCAGCATCCAGCCCGCGGGCAGCGTGACGTAATTGAGCGGGCGTCCGAGCGTGCGTTTCCAAACCAGGTCGCCGTTTTCCATTGTGTAGCCAACCGGGTCGGTGTACGTCTCCTCGACTCGGATCCGCTTCGATTTTCCTTCAGCAACCGCATCGGGAAGATCGCCCTGCACCGCGACCGAATCCGGCTCGACCTTGCTCGGGTAGTAGCCGAGGGCGTTGACGTCTTTGCCGGCGACGTTGTGCGTCACGAGCGGCTTCCCGGTATCGAGATCGATCATCTTCGCGTCGGGCGAGACGACGCTGCCTTTGCGCACGAAGCTGTGGACCGATTTCTGGCCGGCGCGCGTGACAGTGAAGTCGTGCGAGATTCGAAACTGATGCGATGCCGGATCGAGCAGCCAGTAGCGGATCTCGCGGTCCTGCTCGGCGCGATGAAACGATTCCTGCGCGAGCGCGGCTGCCGGCAAGAGGAGAAGGAGCGCGAGCTTCTTCATGGCAGCTTCCTTCCGACGATCTTCACGGGAAGCTGATCGTCGCGATCGTTGAGAAAGCTGACGCGAACGCGGCCGTCATTGTCGGTCGAAACGATTCCCGGCGACGCGCATCCGATCAGCTCCCATCCCTTCGGCATCAGAATCACATTGCGCTTGACGCCGAGGGGGCGGTCGAAAATGAGTTGGCCATCTTTGAGGTAGTACGACGCGGCATCGGTATACGTCTTGAGAATGCGTATGCGCGTCTCTCCGCCCTTCGGCACCGGGCCGGGAAGGTGGACTTTGATGAAGTGCGCGCCTTTTTCGTCGGTCACCTCTTCGAATTTCAGGTCCTTTCCCGTAGCAGGGTCTACGACGCGTTCCTTCGTGGAAACCGAACCGGGACGGATGGGATTGAGAAAAACGTCAGCGCCTTCTTTGTCCTGCGTCACGTCGTAGGTGATCGCGAATTGATGCGAGTCGGGCGCGAGAAGCTCGTAGAGCGTGAATGCGACCGCGAAGGCGAGGCTCATGACGGCCCGAATCGCGCCACCGCTCGCGCGCGAGCGCGCTCGGCCTCGATCTCGCGATCGCGCGGCTCGGCGGTGGTCTCGAGCGAGTCGAGGAGTTTCTTCGCGATGGCCGTGAACTCATCGATCGCGCGATCGAACGCTTCCTCGTTCGCCTTCGAAGGCTTGTTGAATCCCGACAGCTTCCGCACGAACTGCAGCGAGGCCGCGCGAATCTCGTCGTCAGTCGCGGGAGGGTCGAAATTGAAAAGCGTTTTGATGTTCCGGCACATGGTGACGGCTATTTGAACACAACGTGGAATAGCCCGCGACCCACCGGAAGTTGATGTAAAGCGAGCTTGACATGCTTCCAAAGGTCCGCAATCACGTGAGGGAGTACCGGGCGAAGAGGGGGTGGACTCAGGAAGAGCTCGCCGAGAAGGTCGGCGTGTCGCGGCAGAGCATCAACTCGATCGAGAACAACCGCTACGTCCCGAGCTTGCCGCTGGCGCTGCTGTTCGCGCGCGCCTTCGGCCATCCGACGGACGACATCTTTTCTCTGGAGACCAGGAAATGAACGTAATCGACGAACGATTTTTCGATCACCGAAGACGCTCGATGGGCATTGCCGGAACAGCCGGCGGCATCCTGGCGACTCTTCTGTGGGGCTATCGCTATTACGCGAACCACATCTTCAATTGGGATTTGCTGGCGGTGGCTGTCACGATCGCCGGCATCAAAGTCATCCTCATGATCTGGTATCGGATAAAGGACTGAACATGTGCCTTCTCAATAAGGAATCGAAGACGCTCATGCTCGCCGGCATGGCCGCTCTGGCCCTCGGCAACCTCGCGCAGGTGGCGCATCGCCTGACGCATGTCATCACCGAAAATACTGCTGACTTCGCTCAGGGTTTCTTCCTCGCGATTGCGATTGGCCTTCTCGCTCTGTCGACGAGAGCTCGACGGACTCTCGTATAATCCGAAGCGTTTCCCATGCAAGTTGCAGCAGGTACGCGGCTCGGGCCGTACGAGATCGTCGCGCCCCTCGGCGCTGGCGGCATGGGAGAGGTTTACCGCGCCCGCGACACCCGGCTCGATCGCGATGTAGCGGTCAAAGTCCTTCCGGCCGAGTTCAGGACCGACGCGCAACTGAAGATCCGATTCGAACGCGAGGCAAAGACGATCTCGCAACTCAATCATCCGCATATCTGTACTCTCTTCGACGTCGGCGACGGCTACCTCGTCATGGAGATGCTGGAGGGCGAATCGCTCGCCGACCGCATCGCAAAAGGTCCACTCCCGGTCGAAGATGTCCTTCGGATCGGGATCCAGATCGCCTCCGCTCTCGATCGCGCGCATCGGCAGGGCATCGTTCATCGCGATCTCAAGCCCGGCAACATCATGCTGACGCGCAGCGGCGCGAAGCTGCTCGATTTTGGATTGGCGAAAGGTGGCGCGGCGCTACCCTCGGCGCTGTCGCAGGCAACGATCCAAAAACCGCTGACGCAGGAAGGGACGATCATCGGCACCTTCCAGTACATGGCTCCCGAGCAGCTCGAGGGACACGAAGCCGATCCTCGCAGCGACATCTTCGCCCTCGGCGTAGTGCTCTACGAGATGGTGACCGGCAAGCGCGCCTTCGAGGGAAAAAGGCCAGCCTGATCGCCTCGATCCTCGATCGCGATCCGATTCCGGTGACGACGCTGCAACCGGTGACGCCGCCGGCGCTGGAGCACGCGATCAATACCTGTCTCGAAAAAGATCCCGATGCGCGCTGGCAGACGGCGCACGACGTGCTGCTGGAATTGAAATGGATCGATCACGCCGGATCGGGCGCCGGCGCACCGGCGGTCACATCGCGCAAACGCCGCATTCGCGAGCGCGGCGCGTGGATGATCGCGGCCTCGGCGTTAATCGCTGCCGCCGCGATCGCTGCGTGGCATTTCGCGACCAAACAAACGCCGCGTCTGATTCACGCATCGATTGTGGCGCCGGACAAAGCAGTCTTCGCGTTCGAAGCTCCCAACGGACCGATGGCGCTGTCCCGCGATGGAAAGCGCATGGCATTCCTCGCGCTATCCGAAGGCAAAAACCTGATCTGGGTGCGCTCGCTCGACGCGTCGGCTGCTCAGCCGCTCCCGGGAACGGAAGGCGCCGTCTTCCCCTTCTGGTCGTACGACGGCCGATACCTCGGATTCTTCGCCGGTGGAAAGCTGAAGAAAATTTCCAGCTCGGGCGGCCCGCCGCAGGTGTTGTGTGAGGTCGGACCGCAACCGCGCGGCGGAACCTGGAACGCCGACGACACCATCGTCTTCTCGGCGAGCGCGCGTGATTCTCTGAGCCGTGTTTCTGCAGCAGGTGGGACGGCCGTCCCGGTGACGCAGTTGGATCAGAACGCGAGTGAGTACAGCCATCGCTACCCATGGTTCCTGCCCGATGGCCACCACTTCCTCTATCTGTCGCAGTCCTTCGCGGGAGGGCCCGAGCGGAACAAGATCTATGCGGGCTCGATCGACTCGAAAGAAAAGAAACTGGTCGCATTAGCGAATGCGCCAGCGGTCTACTCGCCGCCGGGCTACATTTTGTTCGTGCGCGATCGGACGCTGATGGCGCAGCGGTTCGATCCAAAGCGACTGCAGACGATCGGCGATGCGCGGCCCGTAGCGGAGCAAATCCAATATTTCACGGGCACCTCGCTGGCGGTTTTCTCAGTGTCCGACGACGGCACGCTTGCGTACCACAACGGCGCGGGATCGAACGAGCGGCTCGTTTTTCTCAATCGCAACGGCACAGTCGCGCAGGAAACGAATGTCACCGGCGACATAGTCGGTCCGCGACTCTCGCATCGTGGCGACCGCATCGTCTATGCACTCCTCGATCAGCAGGCCGGAGGTGGCGATCTGTGGATCCTCGACATCGGTCGCGCCGTGACGACGCGCTTCACGTTCGAGACGGGCGATGAAACGAACGCGGTGTGGAGTCCGGACGACTCGCGCATTGCATATTCCGGCGAACAGAGACAGGGTTTTCGCGACATCATGGTGAAGCTTTCCAGCGGAGCGGGCGCCTCGGAGGTCCTCTTCAGCAGCCCGGCGCTGAAATTCGTCACTGACTGGACGCGCGATGGCCGCTACATCATCTTTCAACAGGCAGATCCGAAGAGCAAAACGGTTAACGACGTGTGGGCCTTCGATGTGCAAAAGAAGACCGCTGCGCCGGTCGTTCAAACCCGATTCAACGAGGTTCAAGGGACCGTTTCTCCGGACGGCAAATGGATCGCATACATCAGTGACGCCACCGCTCAGAATGAAGTTTATGTCCAGCCTTTCGGCTCTGCGGGAGGGCAATGGCAGATCTCGACCGGTGGAGCGCTGTGGCCGCAGTGGAGCAGCAATGGTAAACAACTCTACTTTCGCGGCTTCGATTCAAAGCTGTACGCAGTCGATGTCGAGACCGCGCCGACTTTCCGCGTCTCTACTCCGTCGGCACTCTTTCCGATGCGAAGTCGCGTCGCTCCGGGAGGTCGTGGCTGGCAGGTCACCGACGACGGAAAGCGCGTTCTGGTCGATCAGGCGCTGCAGGACGAAGTTCCTGTCCCGATCTCGGTCGTCTTCAACTGGGCCGGGCAGCTCAAGAAGTAAGTCTTCACCACAGAGGCACAGAGATCACAGAGAAGCGTCCGTGTGCTCTGTGTCTCTGTGGTGATTCCCGTGATCGGCATCACCAGTGCGCGTCAACACGCGGCGCGCATCGATCGTCTCTTCTGCATGAAACGAACAATGACAGCAGTGCTCCTTGCCCTCAGCTTATCAACCGCCGCCTGCACCACCGCCGTCGTCGCGCGTCCGCCGCGCCCCGGAATGGTCCTCGTGGAAGGCGTGTGGGTCGTTCCTCCTCGGATCGGCGCAGTCTGGATTCCCGCGCACTACGAGCGCGTTGGCTTCCATCGCGTGTGGATCGCCGGACGCTGGCGCTATTGACGCCGGCAGTGCAACGCATCGGTGAGGCGCAGCGCGCGCGGACAGATGTGCTGCGCCCACCATCCCATCGTGACGGCCAGCGCCAGGATCAAAACGAATGGGATGGCGGTCTTCTTGATCACGCCGCCGATCCATTCGCCATGCGTTGCCCGATGCGCGTGACGCGCCAGCGCTCCCGCCAGCGCGGCGTTGAACACGACTTCGCTCAGAATCGCCGGCGCGGCCCACACGATCCAGACGAACGACGCGATGATCGCGCACACCAGCGCGATGATCAGAAGCACCACAATCAGCTCGCCGATGTCGTCGCCACCGCCGCTGGAGCTTTTCGAAGATGATTTGGATGTCGCCACGACGATCGGAGCGGGTTGGACATTGCTTTCCGACGCCCAGCTTCCGGTCGCGCCTCCGCCACCGAATTTTCCGCCGCCTCCGCTGAAGCTCAATGAGCCGCTGCTACTGCTGGTGCTTCCGCCGCTCGAGAAATTGACGCAGTCGAGCCAGTCGCCCGAAGCGCCGCGCCGGCAGTAGTCGACGTACCACAGCCACACTTTGATGAATCCGACAAACGCGGCGTAGGCCGCGATCACCGCGACGCCGTAGCGGATCGCGAAGACGTTGACGTGCGCGAGGAAGAGTAGGCGAGTGACGCCGAGGCCGACCAGGATCGTGGCGGTCAGGATGGCGGTCATGTGCGCGCGCAGAAAGAAGCGATGCTGCAGCGCGGCCGCGATGCGCTTCTGATTGACGGCCGCATCGAGCGGCACGGTTGCCACGGAAAAAGGTTAGCAGATCAGCGTCTGATGGACTGGATCAGCTCCGCCGGGCTGACGCGATCGTAGAAGTGCTGCGCTTTCACGAACGGGCCGATGAGAACCGTGAGGCCGCCGCCGAGCAGAATGACCATTCCGAGGAGCCACATCGGACGGGATACCACACGCGTCCCGTCAGGCGATTGACCAGCCGGATGTCGTGGATGATCACGACGACAATCGCGATCGGCGTCCCGAAGAGAACGATCACGAGGTAGATGTCGTATGCGAGATCGTTGTTCATCGCGTCGATGCGCTTTTGCCGCTCGACCAGCGCCTTCGACTGCGCATCGCGCCTTCGACGGCGAAGCAGATCGCGTAGACCGCGACGTACAGGATGGCCAGCTTGATCAGCGCGTGGAGGAGAGGATGCATCGGCGCCTTTGCCGGCGTGCCGATGTAATCGTGGCGGTCGTGCATCTCAGCGCGCAAAGAACTCCCATATTTCCTTGGCAGCGGAAAAATCGTGGCATGTGCGACCGAGAAGTCGCGGGCCTCTGACAGTCGGATGCGGAATCGTGTGGCCGCCTCCGTTGATCGCCAGGAGAACCACGGGCGGCCCGTTGTCACCAGACCACCGGTAGCGCGTTGCGGTCGCCCCGTCTGTGGGATCGTTCTCAGGTAGATTCTGCACGGCGGGAGGTCCGCGGTGTCCCGCCAGATTCGCCCAGTAGGTTGCCGTCGCGAGCGTCGACTGCACATTACCTCGCCGAATGAAAATTCCGAATAGAGCGACACGGCCGCCGCCATACGGATTGAGTGGATCGTCGGTGCCGTTCACGATGATCGTCGCGACAGGCCGGCCCGACGCGGTGCACGCCTGGTTTTCCTTCGTGGGCAGGCTCGCCGAGATCGCCGCAATCCCGCGCACGAGGTCCGGTGCTTCGAGCGCCAGCCGATAACACATCGATGCGCCGTTCGAAGCGCCCACCGCGAACACTTCGTTCGTGGCAATGTGGTATTCGCGCCGAAACCAATCGACCAATGTTCTGAGAAAAGCGACGTCATTGATCCCGAGCCGCTTCGCTTCGTAATCGCCTACATGGCGACAGTCGTTCCAGTAGCCACCATATCCATTCGGATACGCGACCAGAAAACCTTCGCGGTCCGCGATCTCATCGAACGCGTATCCGGTGTCCGCTCGCATTCGCTTCCCGGTCATCATCGAGCCATGCAGAACGAGAAGTAGGGGAGGATTCGGACGGAGACGCGGCGGTACATAAAAGGAAAACGTGCGCGGCCGGCCATTGACGATGAGACTTGACGATCGCAGCTCTCCCGCGAGTCGAGGCATCGCGGGCTTCGGCACACGCAGCTCCCAAAAAGCTAGGCCGAAAAGCGCCAACACGAAGACAAGAACCGCGACGATGATGACGCGACGCATCATTGATGCTTACGTTATCGCACGTTATCCGCGTCTACCGGGATCGCGGACGCCAACCCATTCCGCGCGGCGCCGACGACAACCCGCACGCTCGCCGTCCGTCGAGTGCAGCCAATTGAACGTGGTGCAGACGCAGAATCGCCATCGATGGCGATTTTACGGTGATCTCGTGGCCTGTGCTTCCAGCAGCGCCGCATTCCCGCGCTCGAGCGTCTTGGCCGCGCCGTTGCGCCAGCTCTCGGCGATGGATCCTGACATCGGATCAGGGAAGATCTCCTCGTCTCCTCGCTCCACTCCATCGAGAATGCCTTGGGCGACCGACTCCGCAGAGCTCTTTGGAATGTCGATCCCTCGACTCATGTCGGTATCGACAGGGCCGGGCAGGACGGCGTGAACGCTCACGCCACGTGCTGCCAGGAGAACGCGCAGCGATTGCGTCAGCGATAACGCGGCCGCCTTTGAGATCGAGTACGCCGCGATCGGCGCGAACGGAGCCAAAGCCGCCACCGACAGCACGTTCACGACGGCACCTCGCGAACGCGTCAGTAGCGGCAGTAAGGCCTGCGTCACGCTGTACGGTCCGAAGAGATTGACGGCCAGATGCTGTTCGATCACCGCGCGATCGCTCAGATCATCGTAGAGCGCGACGCCGGCGTTGTTGATGAGGATATCGAGCGATGCGACTTTCTCGACTGCTGCCTGAATCTGCGCAGCGTTCGTGACGTCGAGCGTCAAAGGCGTGACGCGCGCGTCGGGATGCGTCAGCGGCTGGCGCGTTCCGGCATAGACGCGCCGGGCGCCGCGCTTCAATGCTTCGTCCACAAGGGCTCGCCCGATACCGCGATTGGCTCCGGTGACAAGAATTGTTTTGCCTGTGATGTTCATTTTCCGTTCTCCTGATACGTGTCGTGATAGCGCACCCACGACATCGGCAGTCCGTTTTCCTGACGGCCGAGGGGTGTGTGATCGAGGAAGTTGTAAGTGTTGAGGAAGGGATCGAGGCCGCGCTGGAACGTCGAGTAGGCGTGGCAGACCTGCTTCCCGTCGCGCAGAAACACGCTCAAGCCCTGCCCCTCGCCCGGAGGCGGCCCCTTCATCTTGGAAGCCATCGCGTCGGCGATCGGGTAGTAGTCGCGATAGTTGTAATCGGGATGTTCTTGGTCGATGGTGACCTGGAAGTCGTAGTTGAAATCGCTGCCGAAAGACGACAGCCACGGAAAGCCCCATCCCATGCGTTTCCTGAAGCGCTCGAGTTTCGCAAGCGGCGCGCGCGAGATCACCGCGAACGAGGTGTCGCGCGCGGCGAGGTGGGGGAGCACTCCGTCGAAGTGGTCGGCGACGAAGGAGCAGGCGGGACATCCCTGCTCCCACTCCGAGTCGAACATGAAGTGGTAGACAATCAGTTGACGCCGGCCATCGAACAGATCGAGAAGCGTGCGGCGGCCGTTCGGCCCGTCGAACGCGTAGTCCTTTTCGACCCGCACCATGGGCAGCTTGCGACGCTCCGCGCTCTGGGCGTCACGCTGCCGGCTCCATTCCTTCTCCTTGATGAGCAGCTCCTTTCGTGCGAGCAGCCACGCGTCTCGGGACACGACTTTCGGTAACTCCATATCCTTTTTCTCCTTTTTGCCGCCGACCCTGGCGACGACCAGCGCAGCAATGCCGCTCGTGGAGGTGATCCAGGCTACGGTGGCGATGCACATCGGGCACATGCTTGCATCAAGATAGCATCAAGACTAGTGTGATGCAAGTAACGAAATAGTTGCATCACGCAAGTGTTATCATTCAAGAATGCTAGGCCGGACCTATGACAAGGAAGTCTGCTCGGCGGCCCGCGCGCTGGAGATCGTCGGAGAGCGCTGGAGTCTGCTCATCCTCCGCAACGCGGCCTTCGCGGGCATGACGCGCTTCACCGATTTTCAGAAGAGCCTCGACATCGCGCCCAACGTTCTCGCCGCGCGGCTGGAGCGCTTCGTGGAGGAAGGCCTCATGGCCACCTCGGGTGGTGCTGAGGGGTTTGCGACGTATCACCTGACGAAAAAGGGTCTGGATTTCAAACCGGTGATCATCGCGCTGACGGAATGGGGCGACCGCTGGGCCGCGCCCGACGGACCACCGATCGTCTATGAGCACGAGGCGTGCGGCGGTCACGTGAAGGAGAACCTGTATTGCAAGAGGTGCGGCGAGACTCCGCGCCCTCAGGACGTCAGGGCCCGAAAGACTGCGGTGCTCGAAAAACTTCAGGAGCGGAAAAGACCCCGGCCTCGATGAGGCAAATCGCTCACCTCGGGTGCGCGTTCCTCGCATCGACGCGCCGATCACTGCGCAAGTGTTCCTTGAACCAGTCGACGATGCGCCGGTCGCTCTCGGCGCGGTGCATCAGCAGGCCGTGATTGTCGCCGGCATAGACGATCAGCTCATAAGTCTTGTGCTTCTCGTGCAGCTTCTGCGCGATGCCCAGCGCCTGGCCGGCATCGGCCCGCCAGTCCGCTGCACCGTGCAGGATGAGCACGGGCACATTGATGCGATCCGCCCAGTAAATCGCCGATCTCTCTCGCATCGCTTCGTCAGCTCGCTTGTCGAAATCCGGAATCAGCTCTTTGAGGACGTGCTCGCGCATCTCCGGTCTGTCCTTGACCAATGCCGGAACGTCGCTGACTCCGCTCATCACGGCAGCGGCATTGACGTTCATTCCCTCCTTGAGAGCGAGATAAACCATCATGCCTCCGCGTGAGACGCCTAACAGGAAGACATTGTTCATGTCGACATAGCCGAGGGCTTTGGCGAGCGGGAGGAGATTGAGGACATCGCGAATCTCGGCACCGCCGAATTCCTCGCGGCCTTCTCCGCCATCGTTTCCGCGATACTGCGATCCAACCACCACGAAGCCCTGCTCCAAAAAAGGAAAGAAGCCGGACCACATCCACGGTGACAGGGTCCCGAATTCCCGATTGCCGCCGCGGTTGAAGATGATCAGCGGCCGCTGTGCGCCGGTGGTGTCTTTCGGTTTCCAGAGATATCCGCTGACCTTCAACCCGTCGCTGACGTATTTGATGTGCCGGCATTCGAATCCAGCGTACGCGCGGCGACGCTCCCACTCGCGACGGTCGAGAAGCCAGTCGCTGAGTTTTTCGGGCGTCGCCATCGTAAACCCTTCCCGCTTCGCCGCCTCCACCTCCTCGGCATACGCCTGTCGCGAGCGCTGTATATATTGGTCATACGAAGTGACCGTGTTCGCCGGGCAGGCAACATCGTCCACGATCGTGCCGTCCGGTTTTGACTGGCCGAGGACCGATGGGCTGACCAGCAACAGCAGGAGAGGGAAAATGGATCGCCGCGTTGTCTGATTCATGGCTACCATCTCGTAACGGTCTGCCGCACTTTCTTCACAAAGGATTGTATGCGCTTCGCGACTCTACTTCTGGCCCTGCACGCGAGCGTTGTCCTCGCCGGCGACACGTGGGTGGCACTCACGCCCACCGAAGCGCCGCTCGGCACCGGCGCTGTGGCGGCCGATCCGTTTGCTCCCGACACGCTGTATGCCAATGCCTACTTCGTTGGGGGGATGAGCAAGTCGACGGATGGCGGCAAGAGTTGGAGTGTCTTGCCCTTCAACTCGGGAGGGCTGAGGAAAATCATTGTCGAGCGGAGCGCGCCGAATCGCGTCACAGCGATGGCGTGGGACATGCTGGACTTCAGCGTCTATCGCTCCATCGACGGTGAGATGACGTGGGTCCACTATCAGTTCAGTGGAGCGGTCATAGGACTCCTGAACGATATCGCCGTCGATCCGTCGGACTCCAGCATTCTGTACGCGGCGCATTGGCGCTCCTGTCTCACCAGTTGCATTCCCGCCTCGGGAGGCGTCACCAAGTCAAGCGATGGCGGCCAGCACTGGCTCGCTCTCTTCAAAGGTATCGGCGTCCAGCAGGTATTCGTCGATCCGTTCGGCAGCGGAACGATCTACGCAGCCGGCACGATCTCCCGCCGCAGCCAGAATGGCGGGCTGACATGGACCGATCTCGCGCCGCCGGGGGGCGACGCAATTTTTCGCATGGCGCTTGATCCCGTCGTACCGGACGTGTTGTACGCGAGCACGTTTGGAGGCTTCTGGCGGAGCGATGACCGCGGCGACACTTGGCGCCAACTCGGGAATCCATTCGGCGTCTTCCCCGCGTGGACCATCGCGATCGATCCGATCCGGCGCGGCGTGATCGTCCTCGGCGGCGGCAGCGGCGTCGGCGTCAAGAGGAACATGGATGGAGGACAGACCTGGCAGTCGCTGAATGACGGTCTCGCGGCCCCGCAAGCGCCGTCGCAGCTCGACTTCATCCAGGTCTTCTTCGCCCCCAACGGAAAGCTTTATGGCGTCGCCGGCTTCCAAGGTGTAATGAAGCTGAACGAAGCGAGCGAGCCGCGACGACGTCCTGTCCGCCACTGACCATCGTGCGCACCGCCGCGCGGGACCATCGTCCGACGCTCCATTTTACTCGGGGATTTATGAATGCAGAACGCAGAACGCAGAATGAAGAATTAAGAAACCAGAACCTTCACGCTTTCTTCATTCTAAATTCTGCATTCTGCGTTCTGCGTTCTGCGTTCTGCATTCAGCTTTTACTTGAGGAGGTTTCCAGTCAAATCTCGCCCGGTGATA
>QHVX01000416.1 GCA_003222375.1 Acidobacteriota bacterium | reverse complement strand
CGTGCGAATGATCGTGACTGGTGTTCGCAGCTCGTGCGATGTATCCGCGAGCAGTTGCCTCTGCTGCTGAAACGATCGCTCCAGGCGTTCGAGAAGCGCGTTCAGGACAGTGGCCAGGCGGCCTAACTCGTCGTTCGGATTCTGGAGCGCGATCCTCTCGGAGAGATTCTCGGCCTCGATACGCGAGGCGGCCTCCGTCATCTGTGCAACCGGCGACAGACTTCGCATTGCCAGGAAGTACCCGCCGAGCGCGGCGATCACCACTGCGACCGGGATGACGATCGTGAACGCATTGCGAATCACGATTAGCGCGTTGCGGCGGCCGCCGAGAGACTCGGTGGAGACGAAGACGTAGCGCCGCTCTTTTCCTCGGCTGTCGATCGGCGTGACGATGCAGCGGACATTGTCGACGGTCAGACCCGACGCGGTCCCTGCGAAGGCACGCTCGACCGCGCGGTGAACGTCAGGAATCGCGCGAGCATCGGGGATATGCAGAAGGCGTTGCGGCGATCGCGCAAGGAGATTGCCGGGCGCGGAGTAGACGAAGATGTCGCCTTCGCCGCGGCCGAAGTCACGCGCGACCTCGATCACCGCCTCGTCGCTCCCCTGCTCGTTCGACTCGCCGATGTACGCCCGCGCGAATTGCTCGGCGCGCTCGCGCAAAATGCGATCGACGCTGCGGCGCTGTTCATTGCCGACGAATGCGTAGACGCCCGCCGCCACCAGCGCGAGAACGATCGTGAGGATCAGCAGATACCAGAGCGTGAGGCGAAGTCGGATGGGCATGTCAGACCGAATCGGGGCGAAGCATGTACCCTTCGTTGCGCCGCGTCACGATGCGATGCGGCTCGACGCGATCGATTTTGCGCCGCAGGCGGTTGACGTAGACCTCAATGACGTTCGAAAACGGATCGAAATGCTCGTCCCACACGTGCTCGGCGATTTCGGCGCGGCTGATGACGCGGCCGGCGTTGCGCGCCAGGTATTCGAGCAGCGCGTATTCTTTCGATGTCAGGACGATTTCCTCATCCCCGCGAAAGACGCGATGGCCGGCGGTGTCGATCGTCAAATCACCAACCTGAAGTGTCGGCGCCGCGACCGACGGCGTCCGCCTGAGCAGCGCGCGAATGCGCGCTAGCAGCTCCTCGAATGCGAACGGCTTCACGAGATAGTCGTCGGCTCCGCTGTCGAGTCCGTGAATGCGGTCATCGACGGCGTCGCGCGCGGTGAGCATCAAGACCGGCGTGGCGAGCCTGGAGGCCCGCATCTGCCGGCAGACCTCGAAACCATTCGGTGGCGGGATCATGACGTCGAGGACCACGCCGTCGTAATTGCTGATTGCCAGTTGATAGAGAGCCGATTGTCCGTCGCGCACCGCGTCGACGGCGTAATGTTCCTCGCGCAATCCGCGCACCAGGACCTCCGACAACCGCGGATCGTCTTCAACCACGAGCAATCGCATGAACAGCGAATCGTATCGCCAGCTACATTAATCTCTCATTAATCTCGGCCATCTATACTCACGCGGTGCGATTTGTCGCTGCAGTCGTGGTGGTCGCATTCGCGCCGGGCGCATTCGGCAGCGCGATCCTCGACGAGGCGAAGCGCTACAGTCGCGACTTCAAGGCGGTCGTCCTGGCCCCCGCACATTGGAATCGCACGCAGTGGGGCGGGGCTGCGCTGACGATCGGGACCATCGCCATTCTGATGCGCGAAGATGAGCACATCGCGCACTCGATCCAGGCGCGTCGCAACTCGAGCACCGATTCGGTCGCGATGATCGGTCTGGGATTGGTGACGAAGAATCACGAGCTGCGCGACACGGGACGCGATGCATTCGAATCGGAGATCATTGCGGCCGGCGTCATCACGCCGCTGCTAAAACGCGCGTTTGGCCGTGCGCGACCCAATCAGGATGAAACGAATTCGCACGATTTCGATCCGTTCAGCGCTCAGGAGTCATTTCCTTCCGGTCATTCGACCAACGCCTTCGCGCTCGCCTCGGCCGTCGCAGGGCACAGCCGCGGATGGGTCGTTCCGACGATTGCGTACACCGTCGCAACTTCGGTGGCCTTCGCGCGGATGAACGACAACGTGCATTGGGCCTCCGACGTCCTGGCAGGAGCGGCCATCGGAACCGCAACCGGACACATGATCGTGCAGCGGCATCGTCCGTCGGCGCAGCACGCTGAATGGTCAATTATCCCGACCGTCGGAAGGCGCGGGGCCGGATTTGTAGTCCACATCACGATTAGGTGAGACGCCACTCCCGAATCATGGCGTAGACACTCGGCGTCACCACGAGTGACAGCATCAGCGCAAACGCCAGACCACCCATCACCGCGATGGCGAGCGGCTGCAGCAGCTCTGAACCTGACCCAAACGCCAGAGCGAGGGGAAGCATGCCGAGCATCGCCGCCAGCGACGTCATGAGCACCGGCCGAAAGCGCCGGCGCCCCGATTTCACGAGTGCCGTCCGCAGATCATCGCCTTCCTCGAGATGATCTTCCACCGTGTCCAGCATCAGAATGCCGTTCTTCGCCACGATGCCGACGATCATGATCATTCCCATCAGCGATACAACATTGAGAGTCGTGCCTGTGATGAGAAGCGCCGCCAGCGCACCGGTCAGGGCCAGCACGGCGCCTGTGACGATGGCAATCGGATGTGCGAACGATCGAAACTCGACCAACAGAACGAGGAAAACCAGCGCTGTCGCGAGGGCGAGAGTCAGGGCCAGCTCGCGGAAACTGGCTTGCTGCTCCTGATACAGCCCGCCAAATTCGAGCGTCATGCCGGCGGGACGGCGGACATCCTTCGCGAGCTGCGCCCGAATCGCGCCGATCGCGGAACCGAGATCAACGCCTTCGAGCCGTGCGGTCACGGCGATCGACTGACGCAGGCCATCGCGATGCATTTCCGCCTGTCCTGGGTCATATTCGATCGTCGAAACCTGATCGAGACTCACGAATCCGTTGGTTGCCGGCGAGCGAACGCGGAGCGACCGCAGCCGATCGAGCGACGTCCGATAGCTGGCCGGCAAGAGCACGCGCACGTTGAGGGCGCGGTTGCGCTCGATGATCGTCGACGCTGTAGTACCGCCGAGGGCCGCTTCGATCGTGGATGTGATATCGGCGGCCGTTACTCCGAATATCGCCGCGCGCTGCGGATCGATGCGGAATGTCACCGCGGGACCCCTGATCACAATCCCGTTGAAGATTTCGACGACGCCTTTCACTCTGCCGATCGACGCCGCGATCTGGCGGGCGGTCCGATGCAAGGCGGCTGTGTCTTCGCTGTACAGCCGAATCTCGACCGGCGAGGGCGAGCTCTGGAGGTCGCCAATCAGATCGCTCAGGATTCCGATGAACTCCACCCGCAGTCCCGGCTCGGTCGATTCGATTTTCTGCCGCAGCTCGCTCGTCACTTCATCGCTCGGACGCCGGCCCTTATCGCGCAGCTTGACGGCGAAGTCGCCGGTATTTGGCTCCGTGACGCCGGCGAGCCCGAGCTGCGGCCCGGTGCGGCGCGAGAAGCTCTCGACGTCGGGCGTCTCCTTCAAGAGGCGTTCGACATGACGGAGCATGCGATCGGTCTCGAGGAGTGAGGCGCCCGGCGGCGCGACGTAGTCGAGAATGAATGCGCCTTCGTCGAACTCCGGCAGAAATTCAGTGCCGAGAAGCTTGTAGAGCAGAAAGGCGATGAAGAGCAGGGCGGCGACTACGACCAGGACCCAGCGCGTGTGACGGAGCGCAAGCTGTAACAGGCGTTCGTAAAAAGAGATGCCTCGCTTCAGTATTCGACCGCCATGTTCCTCTTCAGCCTTGCCGGGATTTTCCTTTGCCGAGGCTGCGACGAAACGCCGCGCAAGGACCGGCGTGAAGAAGAGCGCCAGTACAAGTGAGGTCAGCAGGGCCACGGCCATCGTCAGCGCAAGCGACCGGAAAAACACGCCCGTGACGCCGGTGAGCAATGACAGGGGGAGGAACACGACGACTGGCGTGATCGTCGATCCGATGATGGGACCGGAGATTTCTGCGAGAGCGTTGTGTACCGCTTCGAATCGATTTTCGCCGGCCATGACATGCGCGTAGATGTTTTCGACGACCACGATGGCGTCGTCGATGACGAGTCCGATGGCAGCAGCGACGCCGCCCAGCGTCATCAGATCGAACGTCAGTCCCGCGAGCCACATGATCAGGATGGTCACCAGGATCGTCACGGGGATGACGGCAGTCGCGACGAGCGTCGTGCCCCAGCTCCGCAGAAAACCCCACATGATCAAAACCGACAGCACGAGCCCGATCAGAATCGCATCGCGCACTGAACTGACAGCCGCGCGCACGAGAAGCGACTGATCGTAATAAGGCTTGATCTCAACGTCGCGCGGCAGTTGCTTTTGGATGAGCGCCAGCTCCTGCTTGATGGCGTCAGCCAGCGCGGCAGTGTTGGCGGTCGGCTGGCGAAGAACATTCACGAGCACGGCCGGCTTTCCATCCGCAGTCACAATGGTGTAGCGCGGCTCGAAACCTGGCTCCACGGTGGCGACGTCGGCGAGCATCACCGGGACGTTGTTGATAGTGCTGACGACAATGCGTCCGAGCTGATCGAGGGTCGTCGCCTGCCCGCTGACCAGCGCGAGCTCGAGCTGGTGATTCTCATCGATCAGTCCAGGCGATTCGATGACGTTGCTGTTTTTCAGGGCCTCCACGACTTGCGCAACCGTCAAGCCGCGGGCCTCGAGACGACCAGGATCGAGACTCACGTGGTACTCGCGAATTTCTCCGCCCTGAATCGTCACCGTCGAGACTCCCTGGACGCGCGCCAGCGGCGGGCGGACGGTCAGCTCGGCGAGTGTTCGCAGCGTACCGGGATCGCGCTTCGTTGAAGTCATCGAGTACGCGATGATTGGAAAGACGGCGAATGTCAGACGTTCGACCCGGCGAACGATGGCAGTTGGCGGCAGGGTGGTCGTGAGCTGCGAAACGCGGGATTGCACCATCTGCAGGGTTTGCTCGATGTTCACGCGCCAATCGAAGAAAAGGTCGATCTCCGTTGCGCCGCGGGCCGTAATCGATCGAATGCGAGCGATGCCGGGCATGCCTGCCATTGCTTCTTCGATCGGCCTGGTAATGGTGATCATCATCTGTTGGGCCGGCACTTCCCCGTTTTCGACCACGATGATGATTCGGGGAAAATTCGTCTGCGGGAAAAGTGATAACGGCACATACGCCGTCGCGATCAGGCCTCCGATCGCGAGCAGCAGCATGACGGCGACGACGGAGCGCCACTGCGTGTCAACGAAGCGGCCGAGGTTCATTTCTCGGCCGCGCCCTTGTCGGCGGCATTCGCGAATGTGACTTTCGTCTCGTCGGGCAGGCCGTAATTCCCTTCGGTCACTACCGTCTCGCCTCCCTGCAGGCCCGAGAGGATTTGCATTCGGTCGGCGGTGCGGATGCCGATCGTGACGTGCACCTCGTGCGCGATCGACTTGTTGTCCACGACCATCACCGTTCCAGTGTTGCCGTTGGTCGCATCGAGAATGACAGCCGGCGCGGGAACGGTGACCGTGTTGGCAACCGCTTGCGCGGCGATGATCACGCGGGCGATTCCGTTAGGCCGGAGAAGTCCGGTCGGATTCGGGACGCGCACCCAGACCTCGACGCTGCGGGTCTGCGGGTCGGCGGCATGACCAACCAGGCTGATCGTTCCGTTGAACGTTTGTCCGGGCACATCGTCGGGGAGGACCTTGACCGCATCGCCCGGCTTCAACGTCGTCGCGACCTCTTCGCTGATCTGCGTCTTTGCGATCATGCTGGTCGGGTCGGCGACCGTCAGCAGTTTTCCGCCGGCGACGGCGAGATCGCCCTGGTACTGAAACTGACCGGTGATGATGCCGTCGAACGGCGCACGGATGAT
>QHVX01000026.1 GCA_003222375.1 Acidobacteriota bacterium | reverse complement strand
CGTCGATCTGCCGGCCGGACTGATCGATGGAGACGAGAGCGCCGAAGACACAGCGCGTCGCGAACTCGAGGAAGAGACCGGCTTCACTTGTAATTCGGTGCGACGCCTCGCCGCTTCTCCCACCTCGCCAGGCATTACATCCGAGGTGGTGCGTTTCTACCGGGCGGAGGGGGTGCGGCGGGTGGGCAAGGGGGGCGGGGTGGGTTCCGAGAAAATCGAAGTCCACACCGTGCCGCTCGCCGACATCCGCAAGTGGCTCGCGTCGAGGAAAGAGCTCGTTGACGTCAAGATCTGGGCCGGCCTATACTTTGCGTCGCAAAGTACTTGACAGGAGAGGCTATGCGACGACTCGCTTTTTTGACTGTCCTTCTTTTCGGGTGCGGCGCCCAGTTCAACAACGATTTCACGCCACTTGCGGACGCCGCCCGCGCCGGTGACGTCGCGACGATTCGCACTCTGATCAGGAGCGGCGCCGATCCGAACACGATCGCGGGCCAAAATCGAAGCGCTTCTCGATGGCGGCGCGGACGTCAATCGCGTCGCCGGCGATGGCTTCACTGCTCTGATGATGGCTGCCGGCTACGGCTACACCGACATCGTGCAGCTTCTTCTCCGTCGCGGCGCCAATCCGCACCAGGCAGGCGCCGGCGGCGTTCGGCCTCTCGATCTCGCGGTCGCTGGAGTCGCCGACATCGACCGCTTCACGCTCTTCCAGTGCCATGAAGACACCATCCACGCTCTTCGCAGCGCGGACCCGTCGATCTCGGTCAGCCCGCGCGCTCTCATGTGGGCGCGCGCGAAACGGTGCCGCGTCTGACGCGAAGCGTCATCCTGAGCCGCGTAGACGGCGAAGGATCTCGTCAACAGAGATCCTTCCCCCGCTCCGCGGGGTCAGGATGACACCGTCAGCACGATTTTGCCGAAGTGGTCGCCTGCCACCTCACGATGCGCCGCGGCGGCCTGCTCGAGCGGATAGACGCGATGAATGACGGGCCGGACACGACCGGCATTCAGATCGTCGCCGAACCTGGCGACAAATCCGGAAAGTACCGCGGCCTTCGCTTCCTTCGAGCGCGCGCGTAATGTCGATCCGATGATCTGCTGCCGTTTGTGAAGAAGCGATCCGATATCGACTTCGACCTTGCTGCCGCCGCCCATCGATCCGATGATCACCACGCGCCCGTCGACGGCTAGCGCGTGCAGATCGCGCGCGAGATACCGCGCACCAATGTGATCGAGGATGATGTTCGCGCCGCGCGCGCGTTCCACGAAATCCTCAGTCTTGTAATTGATCGCGTCGTCGGCGCCATGTTCGCGGCAGCGACGTGCCTTTTCGTCCGATCCGACGGTGACGATCACGCGCAATCCCGCGAGCTTTCCCAGCGTGATGGCAGCCGTTCCGACCCCGCTTCCTCCGCCGTGAACGAGAAGCGTTTCGCCGAGTTTCGCGCGTGCGAGATCGAAGACGGTGAGGAACACGGTGAGAAAAACTTCCGGAATCGCTCCGGCCTCTTCGAACGAAAGGACCTCCGGAATTCGTATGACCGATCCCGCATCGGCGACTACCTCTTCTGCATAGCCGCCACCCGGAAGCAGCGCCATCGCGCGATCTCCGATGCGCCATCCGCTCACGCCGCGCGCAATCTCCGCGATTTCGCCGGCGCATTCGAGTCCGAGGATTGTGGAGGCGCCGGGGGGCGGAGGGTAGTGACCTTCGCGCTGCAACAGATCCGCGCGATTGACGGAAGTTGCACGCACGCGGATTCGCACTGCCCCATCTACGAGCAGTGGAGAAGGCGCCTCTCCGATGTGTAGGACGCTCTCGTCGCCGTAACGCTCGAAGACGATGGCGCGCATGACTTCGCGGCCTAGTGTATCTTCGGGCTCTCATGCCCGGCGAAGCGGTTTCATGTCGCGGTCTCAAGAAGTACTACGCCGATGTCAAAGCGGTCGACGGACTCGATCTGTCGGTCGGCAATGGCGAGTGCTTCGGACTCCTCGGCCCGAACGGCGCCGGCAAGACGACGACCATTGAAATCCTGGAAGGCTTGACCGTTCCCGACGACGGACAAGTCGAAGTCCTCGGCATGACCTGGAAACAGAACGAACGCCGATTGCGGGAACGCATCGGCATCTCACTGCAGGAGACGCAACTCAGCGAAAAGCTGACCGTACACGAGACGGTGCGTCTCTTCCGATCGTTTTATCCTGCCGGACCCGATCCCGATTCTCTGATTCACGACATGTCGCTCGATGAGAAGCGAAATTCACGCGTCGGCAAGCTGTCGGGCGGCCAGAAGCAGCGACTGGCGGCGGCATGCGCTCTCGTCGGCGATCCCGACATTCTTTTTCTCGACGAGCCGACGACCGGACTCGATCCGCAAAGCCGTCTGCAACTTTGGGAAGTGGTCGCGAAGTTCCGATCTCTCACCACGCACTACATGGAGGAAGCGGAGCGGCTGTGCGACCGCATCGCGATCGTCGATCACGGTCATCTGATCGCGCTCGGCACGCCGAAGGAGCTGATCGCGAAGCTCGAGGCCCCCAACATCATCGAATTCACGAGCGATCCCGCACTGCCGCCCGACACGTTTCAAGACATCCCGGGCTGTCATGGCTGCAGTCCGCGCGGCAACGCCTGGCAGTTGCGAGTCGACTCGCTGGCCGAAGCTGTGCCGCAACTGATCGCGGCAGTTGAAGAGTCGGGCGCGAAACTTGTCACACTCAGCACGCATGCGGCGACGCTCGAAGATCTTTTCGTCTCGCTGACCGGACGGGAGCTGCGCGATGCCTGAGAAAATCCGTCCTGCGATCATCGAGCTCACGAGCGTGCGAACGAAAGAGTTCGTCCGCGAGACCGAAGCAATCTTCTGGGTCTTCGGATTTCCACTGATCCTCGCGCTGGCGCTGGGCTTCGCATTTCGCGAGAAGGCGCCCGATCGAGTTCCGGTCGCGGTTCTCGCAGGTCCGTCGTCGCAAAAAGAAGTTGCGGCACTGAGCAAATCGCCTGCGCTTTCGCCGCGCGTGCTGAATGAGGCCGAAGCCCACGATGCGTTACGCCACGGCAAGGTGTCGCTCGTGATCGACAGCTCTCACTCGCTCACCTACCGATACGATCCGACCAGTCCCGATGGCCGAACCGCGCGACGCGAAGCCGACGACGCGCTGCAGGCGGCCGCCGGGCGTCGCGATGTCATGCCCGCTCGCGATGAATTCGTCCGCGAACAAGGCGCCCGCTACATCGACTTCCTCATTCCCGGGCTCCTCGGCATGAACCTGATGGGCACCGGCATGTGGGGAATGGGATTCACGATCGCGAACGCGCGCATGAAGAAGCTTCTGAAGCGCCTGATCGCGACGCCGATGCGGAAGAGTCAGTACGTCATGTCGCAGTTTCTGTCGCGATTGATTTTCCTGACTGTCGAAGTGATCGTGCTGGTGGCCTTCGGCTGGCTCGTGTTCGGAGTGCGGGTCAACGGATCCATCCTTGCCCTGACCATTCTCTGCATCGTCGGCGGCTACGCATTCTCCGGACTCGGACTGTTGACGGCATCGCGCGCGCGTACGCTGGAAGGCGTCAGCGGACTGATGAACCTCATCATGATGCCGATGTGGCTCTGCTCAGGAGTCTTTTTCTCTTACGAACGGTTCCCGAGCTCGGTGAAGCCGTTCATCCGCGCGCTGCCCCTCACGATGCTCAACGACGCGTTGCGGGCCGTGATGAACGACGCCGCTCCGCTGACAAAAGTGTTGCCCCACCTCGCGGTACTCGCGGCGTGGGGCATCGTCACTTTTGCGATCGGACTGAAGATCTTCCGCTGGCAGTGAACGTAGAGCCGCCTCTCAGGCGGCTGCGCCGGCTCGAGAGCCGGCGCTACGTTCAGAACCTGAAGAACACTCCGAAGTTCGTCTCGCCCTGATACAGATCGTGGTTGTAGTTGTAGTAGCGGTTGGTGTCGCCGTAGTTGCTCAGCGAGGTGAAGTAGCCGCGCTCTTCGAGTTTGATCCCCAGGTTGCGGTTGATCGGGACCTTCACGCCGATCGACGCACCGGCCGAGAACCGGGTATCCGAGGAAGCGCCGCGGACGCGCGGATCGAGGTTGGCAACGCCGGCGCTGACCGAAAAGTACGGTGTCGCAGAGCGGCTGACGGCGAACGGAATCACCAGGCCGCCCTGGAAGTACGTGATGTCAAAGCCGCCGAGGCGATCGCTGGGCGCGAAGAGTCCGCCCGCGCCGTTCGTGAAATGCGTGTTCTGACGGTCGACCAGCAATTCGACCTTCCAGCCGTTGGAGATCGGAATCGCGAAATTCGCCCCGAAGTTCGTCGAGCTTTCCACGTCCACGTCCTGCCGGAAGAGACTGGACTGGTTCGCGAAGATCGTGCCGCCGTAACGGTAGCCGAGGAACGGAGTCAGCTCGAAAAAGTTGTCGCCGGTGGTGCGGCCGTAGCGGCTGGGCCGATTGCGCCATGGTTCATCCTGCGCCAGCAGCGAAGACGCAGGAATGATGAGAATCGCAACGAGAAGAAGCAGCTTTCGCATAGAAGTCTCCCTCGAAATTTGTCGTCCATCTTGCAGGAACGACGCCGGGCGGAACCGCTATTCTGCCGGTACAGTTTTGTCACCGCTGTTCCGCCGCGTCCGCCGCGCAGGACAGCGTGGAGTGCGAAGTGGACATCGCACGTAGAATCGCGCCGTGAAAATCGCGACCTGGAACGTGAACGGGATCCGCTCCCGCCAAGCGCAATTCCTCGAATGGATCGAAAAGGAGCAGCCCGACGTCGTCTGCCTGCAGGAGCTGAAGGCCTCTCTCGCGCAGGTCCCGGAGCAGATCTGCAATCTCACCGGCTACTGGTGCTACTGGCATGGCGCGGGCGCGTACTCGGGGGTCGGGCTGCATCTTCGCCGCGAGAGTTTCCCTGACGAACCGCAATTCACGCATCCGACATTCGACAGCGAGACTCGCATCGTCGAAGTCCGCGCGGGCGATATCGTCTACGCATCGGTCTACGTGCCGAACGGCGGAAAAGACTACGCCGCAAAACTCCGGTTCATGCGCGCACTGATCGATTACGCGCGCCTGTTGCGCGACAGCGGCACCAAGCTCGTTTTGTGCGGCGACATGAACGTCGCGAGGACCGACATGGATGTCCACCCCAAAGAGCGCAAGCCGAACATCGTCGGCCAGCGTCCGGAAGAGCGCGAGTTGATCGAGTCGCTTCTCGCGCAGGGGCTGGTCGACGTCGCGCGCAAGTTGTATCCGACGGACGAGAATTACTTCACGTGGTGGGCGCCGTGGAGAAACCTGCGCCAGCGCAACATCGGATGGCGCCTCGATTATGTGATCGCCAGCGAGTCGATTGCCGAGCGCGCGATCGCCTGTCCGTCATACCGTGAAGTGGGAACCAGCGATCACGCGCCCGTGGTCGCGACGTTCGATTCGTCACCCTGACCCCGCGGAGCGGGGGAAGGGTCTCGTCAGCGAGATCCTTCGCCGTCTGTGCGGCTCAGGATGACTTACTCCAGCACCACCAGCACGACCCTGCGATTTTCCGAACGCCCCTTCTTCGTCTTGTTCGACGCGACGGGCAGCGTGTCGCCATACGAAATCGTCGACATGCGATTCAGCGGCACGCTGTCCTGACGCGACAGATAGCGGCGTACCGAATCGGCGCGGCGCTGGCCGAGGTCATCGTTGTACTTCGCACCGCCGGTGTCGTCGGTGTGGCCCTGCACTTCGACCCAGTACTGCTCGTTGATTCCTTTCACTTTGTTCGCGAATTCGTCGAGCGCGGTCTGTGAGTCTTTGTTCAACTCGTACGAATTCAATTTGAAGCGCACGCGATCCTCCGAGAACGTCTGCTGGAAGACCACTTTGCCCTTGGCGAGCACGCCGGCTTCCTGCGCGCGCTTGAGCGCGTCCTGCGCTTCCTTGCTGAGCTGCTCGACGCGGACGTTGGTCTGCGCGAGGTTCGCGTCGGTCGACTTCTGCTTGTTCTGCAGATCCTCGATCTGCCCTTCGACCGAATCGATCTTCTTGTTGGTCGCCGCCTGGGCATCCGCGATCTTCTTGTCGACATCCCCCGATGTCGCGCACGCGGAGAGTGCGCCGGCAAAAACCGCAAGGCTCAAAAACTTCAATCCATTGTTCATCTAACTTCTCTTCCTTTCTCGATTGAGTGCAACCAGAGGGGGCTCGGTGCCGAAATAGCCGGCCCGAACGCGAACGTCGTGAACGCGCCCCGCCAGTCGAAGTGAAATGTGGCGGTACTTTATCGCACCCTGCCCGGTCGGGGCGAACCCGATCAGGTACTGGGCGCGAAGATCCTTTTCAATGTTGGCGACGGCCATCGCAATTTCCTGCGGCTGATTGCCGAGGTGGAGTTTGCCGCCGGTGAGATTGGCAACGGCATCGAGAAGATCGAGGTCCGACAGCTCTTCCGCGGAATGGGCGGTCTTGCGCTGCTCGCGCGGATCGCGAATGCCGAGCGGGTAGATCGGAACCGCGACGCCCTGCAGCATGCGCGCGAGATCATTGCGGGTCAGCTTCGACGCGTTGTCGATTCCGTCGCTGAGGAGAATGATCGCGCGGCTCGGATTTTTTCCGAGCCGGCTGCGCTCGGGCATCGTCGACAGCGCGTCGAAGAAGGCCGTCTTGCCGAATGGCTTCACGGTCGCGAGAGCGTTCGTGATGGCAGCCGGACTCTCCGTGAACGGAACCAGCTCGCGGGCCTCGGCTTCCGCAAAGACAAAAAGCGAAAAATCGTCGCCCGGCCGGCGATGCGCGAGCAATGCGCCGATCGCGGCGCGGGCGGAATCCATCTTCCCGGCCAGCTCCATCGATCCTGATGCGTCGAGCAGAATCGTGAACGAGACGGGAGCGTTCTCCGACTTCTCGAACATGTCGCTGCGGACGGACTTTCCGTCGACCAGAAGACGGACTTCGTTCTTGCGCAGGTCGGTGAGAGGCAAACCCTTCTCGCTCAGAACCGTGAAGGGAATCATCACGTATCCGACCGAGACGCTCTCCTCGATTTTCGGCACTTCCTGGCCGAAGGCGAGTCCGGCCATGAGGATCAGCCCGCCAGCCACACCGCGCAACATGTTGTCGAGAACGCTTCGCGCCATTTGGCGATTTCAACTGCACGGCATGAGCCGTGCGAGTGTCGGGAGCGAATGGATCACGCCGTTTCGCTCGTCCAGACTTACCTCCAGCTCAACGGCTACTTCACATCCGCCGAGTACCCAATTATCGCGTCGGCGCGCCGCAACGGCGTGCGCACGATCACCGACATCGACATTTTAGCTTTTCGATTTCCGAGCGGCCTGCCGATCTCCGAACCGATTGGAAGGGACGCGCCGCAGGGACTCGACATCAGCGACGTCGACGCGGGCCTCGGCGTTCCTCCCGATGCGATCGACATGATCATCGGTGAAGTCAAAGAAGGACGCGTCGGCATCAACATGGGGACGCGCGATCCCGAAGTGCTCAAAGTCGTCATCGGCCGGCTCGGCGACAACCTCAATGAGACGGATCGCTTCGTGGCTGAGCTCTTGCGCAACGGCGCGACGACGCTGCCTGGCGGCGTGCACATGCGCTTGATTGCATTCGGAGCATTTCCGCCTGGCGCGCCCGTTCCGCCCTGCCGCATCATCAGCCTTGGCCACGTTCTCGGTTTCCTGCAGAATTACGTGCACAAACACTGGAAAGTGTTGCGGCATCTGCAATTCAAGGATCCGGCGCTAGGGTTTCTGATGACGATCGAAAAAGCGCGGCGCGGACACGCAGGCCGTCGCGGTGAAGAAGGCGTCGAGCTCGTGACCTCGCGTCAACCGCGGCGAAGACATTTTCCCCGGAACCGGATGCCGCGACGGAGAGGCCGATGAAATCGACACCGACTTACGACGATGCGAACCTGATCCTGCGGCTGTACGACCTGCGACGTGAGGAAAAGTTGCGCGCGGCGCGCAAATGGTTCGGGTCGACCCCGGCGCTGAATTCTCGCGAAGAATTTTTGCAGCGCTGTCCGGCAGGCAGCGAAGAGAACGCCTACTTTCGAATGGTTACCACATATTGGGAAATGGCAGCGTCGTTCGTGGTCAGCGGTGTTCTCCATCGCGAGCTGTTCTACCGCTCGAACAACATGGAGATTCTGCTCGTGTGGGAGAAGATCCGGCGATTCGTTCCGGAGCAGCGCGCGGCCATTAAAGATCCGCTTCGCTACAGACAGATGGAAGAAGTCGCAAGCGGATTTATCGAGTATCTGAATCAGAGCGCGCCCGGGTTTTACGAAAATTGGGCAGCGGGGATCGCGCGGACCGGCCAGCCGGTTGGTGCGGCTAGTCGGTGAGTTTCTTCATCAGATTGTTGACTTCGTTGTAGAGTCGGCGAACGTGCGGCTCTACTGCCAGTAGATGCGGCGGCACGCGATAGCGTTCGTCGCGCAGCATGTCGAGCACCATATCGCTCGCGAAAAGCATGTCAGCCAGCTTGTCAACCACCTGTTGCTGCAGTGGGAGTTGTCCCTCCTCGAAGATCGGCTCATCGAGAAAGGCAACGCTCTCGATGGCCTCGGCAAGCTCGTTCTCCGTGAATTCAGCTTCTTTGTATCGCACCTGTATAGGAGTGATTTCCGTCATCAAGTCCCTACCCTCGATTTTGCAAATTCCCGAGAGAAAATGTGCGCTGCGTCACGCGCGCGCCTAACTGAAAGGACATCTGTTCATGAATCGTTTCCACTCGTTAACTTTGTTGCTGCTCGCGGCAGCGCTGCCACTGATCGCAGCCGAAAAGTCAAGCATTCCAACCATCGTAGAGCGTGGAATGAAACTCTTCAGCGCCGACGCGATGAAGGCGCACGACAAATTCCTCGCCAGCGATTTGCTCGAGGGTCGCGGGCCTGGTACACGCGGCGACGATCTCGCGATGCAGTACATCGCGGCGCAATTCGAGTCCTACGGCCTCGAGCCGGCCGGCGACAACGGCACGTATTTCCAGCGCGTTCCGCTTCTCGGCGTTCGCATGGACGCCGCGAACACGAATCTGTCGTTCGCGAAAGATGGCGGGCCGATCATCGGTCCGTTGAAGCATCTCGATGAGTTCGTGGCCACAGATCAATCCCAAAACGCGAGCAGCGCATTGAATTCCGAGCTCGTTTTCGTCGGCCACGGGGTGGTCGCGCCGGAATATCGATGGGACGACTACAAAGGACTCGACGCGCACGGCAAGACGCTCATCATGCTCGTCGACGATCCACCTGCAACGGCGCAGGAGCCTGATCTCTTCAAAGGAAAAGCGCGGACGTATTACGGACGCTGGACGTACAAGTACGAAACCGGAACGGCAAAAGGCGCCGACGGCGTCATTCTGATTCACACCAATGACGCCGCCGGATATCCGTGGTCAGTCGTTCGCAATTCGTGGGGCGGCGAAACATCATGCGTTCGTCTCACGCCAGGACAACCTTCGCTGCACATCGCGTCATGGATCACCGAAAAACTCGCCAGCGATCTTTTCAAAGCCGCGGGCTACGATCTCGATACGCTCACGAAGGCAGCCGCGTCGCGCGACTTCAAGCCGGTCTCGCTCGGGTTCAAATTGACGGGCACCATTTCGAGCAAGATTCGTCCGTTCGATACTGCGAACGTCGTCGCAAAGCTCGCGGGCAGCGATCCGAAGCTGCGCGAAGAAGGCATCATCTACTCCGCGCATCACGATCACCTGGGCAGTGGCAAAGCCGATGATCGCGGCGACACGATCTACAACGGCGCGATCGACAACGCTTCCGGCTGCGCGCTGCTGCTCGATCTCGCGCGCGTGTGGTCGATGACGAAGCCCGCGCCGAAACGTTCGGTTTACTTCGCCGCTGTCGCCGCCGAAGAGCAAGGACTCCTCGGCTCCGCGTATCTCGGGCAGCATCCGCCGATTCCTGCCGGTCGCCTGGCGTTGAATCTGAACTACGACGCGATCGCGGAGCTCGGCCGCGTTCGCGATGTCGTCCTCAATGGCGCCGAGCGCACGACTTTCTTTCCGACCGCGGAACGCGTCGCGAAAGCGATGCGTCTCGTGATCGCTCCCGATCCCGAGCCGGAGCAAGGCCACTACTATCGCTCCGACCACTTCAGCCTCGGCAAGGTTGGAATTCCCGCGTTTTCCGTCGAGCCAGGCCACGACGTCATCGGCAAGGGAAAAGAGTGGGGCGACAAAATGTCGTCGGACTATCGCGAGCATCGCTATCACCAGCCCAGCGACGAATTCGATCCGAACTGGAATTGGGCGGAAGGCGTGCAGATGGCGCAATTCGGATATTGGCTCGGCTGGGAGGCCGCTAATGCCGCGTCGATGCCGAATTGGAAACCGGGCGACGAATTTCGTGCGGTGCGCGATCGAAGCGCGAAGTAAGCAGCAACCAACCCCCGAGCGTCGTCCACGCGAGGAACGCGAAGTTCAGCGCCGTCAGGTGCCAGAAGAAGCGTGGATTGCGATTCGATTCGCGAACGTAGATGCGCCAGCCGAGGAGATTGGCGAGTGAGGCGATGATGGTGCCGCAACCTCCGGCGCTCACACCGTATAGCAGCTCGCGCCATCGGTCGACCGCAATTGGCGACAGAAGAATCGTCGCAGGTACATTCGAGATGACTTGCGAGAGTCCGACCGACGTGAGAAAAAGATTCGCCGATTCGCGATAGAGGTGCATCGATCGCGCTCCCTCGACGATGATGAAGGCAAAGAAGAACAGCGGTACGATCGAGTAGTCGATCGCAAAGATTCGTCGCCTCAAAAAGACTGCGCCGGCGATCAGCGCTCCGATCGCGGCCGGCCAACCGTTCGCGATGCGCGCGATCTCCAAAAGTACCAGCACGAAACATGCGCCGCCGGCGACTGCAGCGATCGTATTTCGCGGCGGAAGCACGACGTCGGTCGGTTTCATTTCGTGCGAAGGACCGAGTAAGAACAGCGCCGCCAGCAGTCCGGCCAGGCTCCAAACGACGAACGGCAGCATCACGACGATGAAGTGCGCCGCCGACCAGCCCGATCGATGGAAGATGAAGAGATTTTGAGGATTGCCCAGCGGTGTCAGACAACCGATCAGATTCGACGCGATGATCTCGAGAACGACGGCGTCCTCGACATCAAAATCGGAAAAGCGGCTCGCAACAATCGTGAATGGAATGATGATGAACAGCGTGACATCGTTCGTGACCAGCGATGCCAGCACTCCACTCATCAATACCAGCGCCAGAGAGAATCCGCGTGTCGTCCGAAAGCGAATGAGCGTCGAATCGACAGCCAGATCGAGATAGCCCGACGCGCGAAGAATTTCAATCGCCGTCAGGAGCGCGAAGAGAACGAGCAGCAGGTCGAGATCGATCGCTCGCGCCGCGGCCGCCGGCGTAACGCGTCGCGATAACAGAAGCGCGGCGGCCAGCAGACCTGCCGCGAGCGTCAGCCAGTGACGCTTCGTGAACGCCAGCACGCAGGCAGTGTAGTGGAGCGCCGGCGATTCAATGCCGGCGCTCCACTAGCCGCTATTGCTGCGACGCTGCCACGCCTGGATCAGGTTGACCCGAAATCAGGAACGAATCACCGGAAGTGTTGTCGACCTCCGACACATACGCGAAGATCCCGGCGCTCGCGTCGAAGAGATATCGGTTCCCGGGAAATAGCCGGCGATCGCGTTCTGCTGCTGCGACAGCGGCTGCAACGTGATCACGTTCGATCCGAGAGAAGCGCCGGCGGCGTTGCGCGCATCGAGACGCACGGTGACCGCCGTCTGATTCGGATTGAACAGACCGAGGTTTGCGCGATTGCCGCTTGCCGCACCGGTGTTGGAGACCTGCGGAATCACGCCGCGTCGTAGCGCGCTCGAGCGGCCGAAGGCCGGAACGAATTGTCCGAAGCTGCCGTTCGGCGTGTTCACGAAGATGCGCGACGTTGCCACGATCGCTGCTGCGCTCGTAATTCGCAGCGCGCCGGTTCCGGTCGTGTTCAGTCCCGATGTTCCAGCGATGTCATTGAGTACCGCCGTTCCGCGCGCCGGCAGATTCACGACCATCGACGCCGCGGCATTCGTGTTGGCGGCCGTGCCGGCCGTGAAAAACTCGACGAGCGCTGTCGTCGGCGTGTCGAACGACGGATTGAAAACCCTGACGTCGCTGATGAATGTCTGTCCGATGCCATTCGTCACGTGACCGGCGATCGGAATGTCGACTTCTTGCGGCGTCGACAAGATGCCGCGGATTTCGCCGCCGGGAAATGCGGTTGAGTGAAAGTTCACATAGAAACCCGGTAGCGTCCCGCCCACCGCGAGGTTGGTGAGATCAGCGGCAGTGAGATTGGCGGATTTCTGCGCGTCGATCGTTCCGGATCCCTTCGCTCGCCCGTTCACAATCTGCGATGCCCCCGTTGCGAAGTTGATGATCACCGGTCCGGAGACACCGGCAGGCCCACGATGGATGTGCGAAAGAGTCGGACTCACGACTCCGTTGTTGTTCACCTCCCACGCCACGGTGTTGTTGTTGAAGTCGAACGTCACCAAGGCCGCACCGAAGGCGGTACTCGTCGCCGGCGGCACTTCATTCTGTGGGCGCAATTCGGCGGCGAACATGACGAATCCACCGTTGGTGAATGAAAGCTGGCCGCGTGCAGCGCCGCCGGGACACTGATTGGTATGCACGTTCACGTAGAAGTTGGACGGATTCTGCAGCATTCTTTGCGCGACATCCGATGCAATCGGAAATGTTCCGGTCATGGTGCCGTTCATGAACATGCCGCCTAACCCGACCAGGTTCACGACCACATTTCCGGCGACGCCGGCTGGACCTTCATGAATGTGAAAGATCGAGATCGGGCTGCCGAGATTTGACACGGTGATCGTCACGTTGATGTTCTGACGTGTCGAGTCGAACGTCACCGTGGCGTTCCCGAAACCGGATGCGGCACATGGTGGCACTTCCTGCGATGAGGTCAGCACCGCGCCGAGAGTCTGCGCGGAAATGCTGCCCGCAAATAAGAGAGCAATTGCAAAACTACCGAAGAAAACCCTTCGTCTCATATCTCCTCCTCTTGTCGGAGGAGATACTTCCGCTTTTGCAAGATAATGTCTGCAAATTTTGCGTGACACTGAAAACGCGTGATCTACGTCACAGTCAACGCCTTGGAACGGCTATAAGGCCCTCCGGCTGGGGCGCGGCGCCGCTGCAGCGCGAATCGCCATCATCGCGGCGCCTTCGGCGGGCGTTCGTTGTGGCGGAGCGATGTTCGCGCGCGGCGCTTTCGCTTTCACAGTCTCTCGCATCGGCGCGAGCAGAAGCTCGCCGGCATTGAACGCGCCTCCGACGTACGCCACGGGAAACTCGCGATCGGCGATCTTGAGTCGCTGAGCGACCGCGAGAACGCATGCGCCGAGCTCGCGGCCGGCGTCGCGAAGAATTGCATCCGCCACCGCATCGCCCGATTCCGCTGCCTCGATCACGAGTTTGCCGTAGCGCGCGATGTCGTCAGCGTGCGTTGTCGTGGCGTAAACGAATCGCGGAATCTCGGATGGCGCCAACTGGTAATCGCGGCCGATGATGTCCAGCATCGCGGTCGCCGGTCCTCGGCCGTCGTACGCGCGCAGCACGGCGCTCAATCCTGCGCGCGCGATTCCGTACGCGCTCCCCTCATCTCCGAGCGTCGGCCCCCAACCTCCCGCCCGCGCTTCCTCGCCCGATTCGTTGCGGCCGTAGGCCACCGATCCGGTTCCGGCAATCACGACCACACCCGACCCGAATCCGATCGCGCCGGTGAGCGCGATTCGCGCGTCGTTGTCGACGGTGAAGTTGCCGCGCGGAAAAAAGATGTTGAGCGAGTCGACGATCTCCTGGCGGTGCGCCGGATGGTCGGCGCCCGCGATGCCGCAATACGCCCACACGATCTCGCGGCTGGCGACGTCGGCGTTCACGAGCGCCTTGTTGACGGCGCGCTCGATGTTTCTAGCCGCGGTCTCGATTCCGACGCGCAGATGGTTGGACGGACCGGCGACTCCGTCGCCCAACGATTTGCCGCCGTCGTCAGTGACGAGCGCTGCCGTTTTCGAGGCACCACCATCGACGCCAAGAAAGTAAGTCACCAGCGTGAGTTTACGAGAGTTCGGACCGCCATTTGCACTCAATCAGTAGTTCGGAGGACAAAGCGATGAATCGAAATCGTATTCTGACAATCTCGGCAATGGCGCTGATCCTTGTCGGCCTCTTCACGATGGTTTCGTGCAAGTCGTCCGGCATGGCGATGACTTCGCGCGGTCAGCTGTTCAAAATCAACATCTACGCGCCCGACAAGCTCGCGGAAGGCGGCGAAGGCAACATCGACGTCGTCCTCAGCAATCGGGGCGTGAACAACGTTCAGGACATTCTGGCGGATGTCGAGCTGCCGCCGCAGGTCATCGTCCTCGATCAGACGAACGACCGCGGCATCACCAGCACACACGATCCGGGCTCATCGGTCTATCACTACACAATGGGCAATTTGCAGCCCGGGGAAGATTCGCACATCCGATTCCGAGTCCGCACTGCATTTGGGACGTTGATGGAGACCGGACAGATCAGCGTGACGGCATGGCAGAAGGATCTGCCTGGCGACAAGCTGTTCCGCAAGACGACGATCGCGCTGCAGCGTTAGACTCTTCTGG
>QHVX01000414.1:336-4468 GCA_003222375.1 Acidobacteriota bacterium | reverse complement strand
ATCTTCGGCGCGGGCGGCGGCGACAGCCTGACCTTCTCCAAACCGGCATTTCAGAGCAGCCTTCCCGGCTCAGTGCGGAAAGTGCCCGATATCGGCATGCTGGCTGATCCGTTCACGGGCGTTGAAATCATCCAGACGGACCCGTCAACCGGTAACTTGACGGTCGGTGTGATCGGCGGCACGAGCCTCTCCTGCCCGCTTTTCTCCGGCGTCATGGCGATCGCGGCACAAAAGAACGGCCACGTTGGTCTCGGGCAGGCGGCCGCGCTTGTCTATAGTTTGCCATCGGGAGCCGTGAGGGATATCGACGCGCCTTCGCCGGCAACGAACGTGACCGGCAGCATTACAACGAGCAGCGGCACAACCTTCTACAGTGCAAACGCGCTCGCGACGCCGGCGACTTCTGTTCCATACTACAGCGCGTTTTACAACAGTCCATTCTCTACGCGTTGGTTCGTGTTGACGTTCAATACCGACAGCTCCCTCGCTGCGACGTCGGGTTGGGACAACGTGACGGGCGTCGGCGCGCCCGACGGCTTCAATTTCGTCAACGCAATCGCCCCGTAACGTTCCATGGCAAGAAGAGTTTTGACGAACGGCCCGCCAAGTGCGGGCCGTTCTGCCTGGAATCAGGCCCGCGCGGCGGTCCACAGCGGGACCTGCCACAGCGCGTAGCCGCGAGGATCGCGCGCGCAGTCGATCATTCCGCGGGCGGCGGACCTTGAACAATCGCTGATATAGTTGCGGATCTCTGCAAAGAAGGAGGTTTTAATGCGGCTCAACCGAGTTCTCATTGTCGCTGTTTGTCTCCTCCTCGCTTCGTCTCTCTACGCATCCACTCTCGAAGACTTACTCAACATGCCCGGAACGGTTCTCGGAAAAGGGTCGAACAACCTTCCTGTCGGACAGTTCGGAGTCAAAAGCTACAAGGTCGAGGAGCTCACTCTGACCGAACCTGTGATCGTCGATGGTCAGACGATCAACGCCGCTAAAGCGTGGCGTGTGACGATCAATGGCGGACCGTTTCCTGTCCGCGATCAGGCAGCGGTGATTTCCGTCGGCGGCGCCGACCTGATGCCGGCGCGGGAAGGCACCGACCTCTCGGTGGTCGCAACCATTACGTTCGACCAGTCGATGCTCACGAATGGCGCCGTCATCACGCTCTCCTATGGCGAAGATACGACGGTCCTTCCCGAGAAACTGACTCGGAATTGAGGAGACGACGATGAAGAAAATTTTGTTTGCAATCTCTCTCATCGTCGCGTTTCCCCTTTTCGGCGCCGATCCAGGCGCTCGCGGACCATTGCCGGTCACGCGCGAGGAGTACAACTTCGGCGATACCGCCTTCACGCCGACGAATTTCCCCGGACCGGTTGAATTGCTGGCCAGCGTTCACTATCCAACCGGACTGCCGGGCGGTCCGTATCCGTTGGTGGTCTTCCTCCATGGCCGCCACGCCACCTGCTTCACCGGGCGGACCGGTTTCCTGCTGTGGCCGTGCTCCTCGTTTTCAGCGCCGCTGCAACCGATCCCCAGCTACCGCGGTTACGACTACATCGCCGAGGTGCTGGCGAGCAATGGGTACATTGTGGTGTCGATCAGCGCCAACGGCATCAACGCTCGCGATAACTTCGTCCGCGATCTTGGAGCTCTCGCGCGTGCGGAGTTGATCCAGAAACATCTCGACATCTGGAACGGCTTCAACACCGTCGGCGGCGCGCCCTTTGGATCGAAATTCGTCGGCAAAGTGGACCTGACACGCGTCGGCACGATGGGGCATTCGCGCGGCGGCGAAGGCGTGGTCCGGCACTTCGTTCTCAATCAGTCGCTCGGTTCGCCCTACGGGATCAAGGCGGTCTTTCCGCTCGCACCTGTCGATTTCAATCGCCCGGTGATCAACAACGTGCCGATAGCAGTGATGCTCCCTTATTGCGATGGCGATGTCGCCGACCTGCAAGGCGTCCACTTCTACGATGACGCCCGCTACAACGTGGCGGCCGACACTGCGGCCAAGGACGCGATCGTGGTCATGGGCGCAAACCACAACTTCTTCAACACCATCTGGACTCCCGGCATCTTCGACGCCGCATCCGCTGACGATTGGAACGCATTCGTACCGGGCGGGCGAAGCGACCCGCATTGCGGACAAGTGAAGGGCAACGCGCGCCTAACACCGGATCAGCACAACTCGCAATTCAACGGAGACACGCCGCCGCCTCCATCGGCAACCACCGATCAAATCTTCCTCATGTTTCAAGCACCGGCCGCGGCCCGTCTCGATGTCAATCGCCTGCTGAGCGCCGGCGATCTGACGACGAACACGTTAGGCGGCGCTGTTGCGCAAGCCGGCATCACGCCTTATGAGCTTTGCGGCGGCGAGGCGCCGGAACCTGCGAAATGCCTTCCGGCAGAACGCAATTCGCGGCAACCACACACGACGCCGAGCGCTCGTTCACCGAAGCGCGGCCTCAGTCAACTGCAGGCCGGTTGGTCTTCAGTCTCGGCCTTCATCGACAACGGATTGCCGAAAGGAACGCGCGACGTCAGCGCATTCCGCACGCTGCAATTCCGCGCCAGCGTGAATTTCGGCGATGCGCGCAATGCCGTTGGCGTCCCGCAGAACCTGACAGTCGTGCTCAGCGACCGCAAGAACACGGTCCGAGTCACGGTGGACACCGTTTCCCGCAGCCTGTTCTATCCGCCCGGCGAAAAGACGCACGTACCAAAGCTGCTGTTGAACACCGTGCGCATCCCGCTGCGCGCATTCCAGAACATCGACCTGACCGACATCAGGTCTGTGCGCTTCGAGTTCGATCAGACCGATTCCGGCGCACTGCTGATCTCGGACATCGCGTTCTCGAACTGAGTCGATCGGGCGGTCCCGCTCAGCGGGATCGCCCTCACTTCCTTGCCGTCCACAGCGGGACCTGCCACAGCGCGTAGCCGCGAGGATCGCGCGCGCAGTCGATCATTTCGCGGAAGCGCTGCGCGATCTCTTCCCGCGAGATGCCGGCCTGCTGCGAGATCGACTCCGAGAATCCATCGCGCCACGCTTCCCAGATGCGCGCGAACGTATCGCGCGGAACGCGCAGAGTGTCGACTACCATGTAGTCGACCGCTATTTCGTTCATATTAAGATTGCTTAATAGTGTATACATTTTTCTTCCGATGTGAAGATCGCAGCCGACGGCGGCGGCGTATCGCGGCGGAATGACTTGCCAGAAGCCGTCGGCGTCGAGCTCCGTCGGATGACACCACAGCATCCCGTAATCCTCGGCGATCACATGCGCGCGTCCGCCGGGGCGAAGCACGCGGCGAATCTCGGCGAGAACCTTCGGAGCGTCGGGAACGGCCTGGATCAAATGCCTGCAGACGACAAGATCGAATTGCGCGTCATCAAACGGCAGCGCCAGCGCGTCGCCAACCTGGAATCGAATGCGCGAACCAAACTTCGCGCAGAGTTTGCGGGCGCGCTCGAGATGCTGTTCTTCGAGATCGACGCCGACGAACGTCGCTTTCGGATATTTGGTCGCGAGCCGCTCCGTGATCTCGGCAGTTCCGCATCCGACATCGAGCACCGATCCGCTTCCGACCGGATGGCGATCGAAGATCGGCTCTTCCTGCGGCCAGATCGCCTCGGCCTGTGCGGCGAGATTGCGCACCATCGATTCATCGGCCATTTCCTTCGCTTGCGAGCTGCTGGGATGCATCGGCCCGTTCCCTTGCGTCACCGGCTCCCTCTTTTGTCGTAGCGCAGACGGGCTCTTTCGAGGGCCACGAAGTGGTCGCCGGCCCAATCGCAGAGAGATTTGAAGAAGGGGTGCAGGCTCCGGCCGAGGGGCGTCACGGAGTACTCGACGCGGGGCGGGATCTCTTTGAAGTGCTCGCGGTTCACGATGCCATACCGCTCGAGATCGCGAAGCTGCTGCGTGAGCATGCGCTGCGTGATTCTGGGGATCCGCCGCTTCAGTTCCACGAACCGCAGCGGACCTTCCATCACCAGAGCGTAGATGATCGCAGGCTTCCACTTGCGGCCGATGATGCCCATGATCATCTCCACGCGCTCGACCGGGCCCATATCATTCATGCGCAGATTCTATACTCGGTTCCGAAAATGTGCCTGGTTGACTTT
>QHVX01000414.1:0-288 GCA_003222375.1 Acidobacteriota bacterium | reverse complement strand
GGAGCGTGATCCTGCGCGACAAAGCGCTCGACATTCTGGAGCTGCGCTGGCTCCCCTCCACCGAGCAGATGACCGACGGCGGATTCATGGCCACACTCTGCCTCTTCGTCTGGGAGGCGGAGAAAGCCCGGCCACGCCGGCTTCTGATCGATGCCACGCAGTTCCGGCACCGCTTCGGGGACGGCGTGATGCAGTGGCGGGACGCGCACATCATCCCGCGCTACGGCGCGGCAGGCGTTCGCAAATTCGCCTTTCACATGCCGAGCGGATTTCCAAAAGCGGGAGCCG
>QHVX01000415.1:2491-5612 GCA_003222375.1 Acidobacteriota bacterium | reverse complement strand
CGCTGCCATCAGATGCGCCTAACGCATCGGTGCGCGAGTCGGCGCTCGATCATGTCCTCATGCACATCGAGCAGTCGCTGACTTTGCCCGAAGGTTTGCCGCGGCGTCCGTGGTTCCGTCATCAGATTTACGCTCCCGGCTTCTACACAGGCTACGGCGTCAAGACTGTGCCCGGTGTGCGCGAGGCGATCGAGCAGAAACAGTGGACCGACGCGAACCAGCAGATCGAGATCGTGTCGAAAGTGATCGAAAAATACGCTGCCCAGGTGGATCGCGCGTCTGAGATCGCCAAGGGCCGCACTGAGTAGCAATTATTGCAAATAAAAATTGGTTTAAGTCTTGAACTCCTTTCCGGCGAAAGGAGAAGTAAATGAAAACAAATCGCTTACTAGCTGCTGTGATCGCGGCCGCCTTTTCCCTCGCCTTGTTCGCTTGCGGCTCGGGCGGCTATGGGAAGGGTAAGAGCCCGCAGCCGATGCCGTACCCATCCGGCGCGTCGAGCTCAGGTTCCACGCGTTAACAAATAAAGGGCAGGCCCGCGACGGCCTGCCTTCGTATCATCATCAGTGCCCGAATCGGATTCCCACCGCCACACCGCCGGCTTTGTACTCCTTGATCTTGTTGTATCGGGCGGTGATGTAAGGTCGCAGCGTTCCGCCGAAGCCGATTCCGCCGTTTACATCCCAACCCCACTCCTTGATCGTCGACTCCTCCTGGGCACTGACCACCAGGCCCGGTCGGCTGTAGCCCGATGAGCCTTCACTGTAATTCGTCACGTAGTAATACGTCGGCCCGGCGCCTACCCAGAACGAAGGTCCGCCTCTTTGCGGAAAGCGAAGCAGCAAATCGGCGGCGCCCCACCAGAGTCCGGCACCGTGCGATTTCGTATAGTCGATGTTAGGCGCGATCGCGAACATGCCGATCGGAAACATCGCATCTACGCCGAGGTAGCCTTTCTTAACGTCATTGTCGTAGTAGCCGATGTGTCCTCCGAAGTCGAAGGCCGATGCGCCGACCGCCAGAAATGTCAGGCTGATCAATAACGTACTCATTTTTCTAATCATTTTCTTGTAAAACCTCCTGAGCGCGGCGCCAGTGCAAAGTTCGTGGCAGAGGATCGCGTCGCTTTGTCAGGATTGGGCAACGATCGTGGTGTCAAGTCGCCGCTGAGGTGTACGTCGCGGCGCTGGAGCTTGATGTGACGCGCATAAATCACGGTGGACGGCGTAAATTCGACATCCGTCGAATGTTCTGACGGGCAGCCATTTCGGGGCGACGATGTCGTACGGCTCGCGGTACAAATGCAGGATCACGTCATCGCCGCTCATTGCGATGTCGTGAACCTCACTTTCGATCGTGATGGGATTCGCCACCGCCGTCCTTCTTTCCGAACGGCTTTCACCTTTAGCGGACACAGCAGTGAGAGCAAGAGCGATGGCGGCTGACAGAAGCAGGTTCCTGGTTCGCATGAAACGTCAATAGTCGCAATCGACACGCCAAGCTCAGCGGCGCGGAAGCAGGTAAACGACCTCGCCCTTCTTCGACATGCCGAGCTCTTCACGCGCAATGCGCTCGACGGCGTAGGTCGACTGCTTCGCGCTCTCGATTTCGGCGCGCAGACGCGCGTTCTCGGCTTGGAGGCGATTGATGTCGGTTTGCAGATCCGCTACGCGTTTGCGCGCCTGCTGCAGCTCCGCGATGCCGCGATTGCTGAAGAAGAAAGAGAGGCCGAATACGATGGCGAGGACGGCTGCGATCAGAGTGAACGCCCTCAGCGTGACTCGTGAATCGCGCACCGCCGCCGCCGGAGGCATGCATAAGTGTAACAGTGCTGAGTGCTGAGGACTGAGTGCTGAGGACTGAGTGCTGAGGACTGAGTGCTGAGTCCCGCCCGTCCTCAGTCCTCAGTCGTCAGTCCTCGGTCCTCGCTATAATCCGAACGTGAAACGCGACTCCGCGTCGAATCCCCTCGCCGAGCGGTACGCATCGAAGGAGATGGCGTACCTTTTCTCCTCCGATTTCAAGTTTCGCACGTGGCGGCGTCTGTGGATTGCGCTGGCGGAAGCTGAAAAAGAGCTCGGACTTCCGATCACCGACAAGCAGATCGCGGAGCTCAAAGCGCACGCCCAGGACATCAATTACGAAGACGCCGAACGTCGGGAGGGCGAGATCCGCCACGACGTGATGTCGCACATTTACGCTTACGGACTCCAGGCGCCTTCCGCCAAAGCCATCATTCACCTCGGCGCCACCTCGGCCTACGTGACCGACAACACCGAGATTGTGCAGATGGCGGAAGCGCTCGCGATCGTGAAGCAGCGGATCGCCGGCGTGATGGCCAAGCTCCGCGACTTCGCGTGGCAATGGCGCGCCACGCCGCAGCTTGCATTCACGCACTTTCAGCCGGCGCAACTGACCACGGTCGGCAAGCGCGCCACGCTGTGGCTGCACGATCTTCTTCTCGACTATCGCGAGATCGAGTTCCGCCAATCGCAGCTCGCTTTGTTAGGCGTGAAGGGCGCGACCGGGACGCAGGCATCGTTCCTCAGCCTGTTCGAGGGCGACGAATCGAAAGTGAACCGCCTCGAGCAACTGGTCGCCGAAAAAGTCGGCTGGACGCGCAGATCGTGTCGGTGCTCTCGGGATTTGCGCAATCGTCGTCGAAGTTCGCCTATGACATGCGCCTGCTGCAGCACATGCATGAGATCGAAGAGCCCTTCGAAGAAGAGCAGGTCGGCTCTTCGGCGATGGCGTACAAACGTAATCCGATGCGCGCGGAACGCATCGATGGTCTGGCCAGACATCTCATCGTCAACGCGCTCAATCCCGCGATGACCGCGGCAACGCAATGGTTCGAGCGCACGCTCGATGATTCCGCCAATCGGCGGATCGCGATTCCGGAGGCCTTTCTGGCCGCCGACGCCATCGCGCTGCTGGATGACAACATCGCCGGCGGCCTCGTCGTTCACGAAGATGTCATCGCCGCCAACGTCCGGCGCGAGTTACCTTTCATGATGACGGAGAACCTGATGATGGAAGGCGTGCGCCGCGGTGGGGATCGCCAGGTTCTGCACGAACGCGTACGGATCCATTCGCAGGCTGCGAAGAGTGGCGAGGAGCT
>QHVX01000415.1:0-2480 GCA_003222375.1 Acidobacteriota bacterium | reverse complement strand
CGAACCCGAACAACTACATCGGACTGTCGCGGCAGCAGACGGAGCGCTTTCTGATCGAGGAGATCGATCCGATCCTGGCATCGGCCACGAGCACACATTTGACATCTGAGGTGCGTGTATGAAGTGGAGCGCGGCCGCCCTCGGCTGCGCAGTTCTGGCCGCGGCTTGCGCAACCGCGCCGAAACCGCAGGTGACTCCGCCCTCCGACCTCCATGGCATCGCGAGCTGGTATGGACAGGAATTCGCCGGGCGCACAACTGCCAACGGCGAGATTTTCGATCCGCTGCTCTACACGGCCGCGCATCGCACGCTCCCGTTCGGAACGGGCATCGATGTTCAGAATCCGAAAACGCAACAGACCGTTCGCGTTCGCATCAACGATCGCGGACCTTACATCGGCGGCCGCATGATCGATCTGTCGTATGCCGCCGCGCAGCAGATCGGATTGATCGAGCCGGGAAGCGGAGAAGTGAATCTGACCGTCGTGAAGCTCGGTAACGGCGAGCGCGAACCGCCGGCGCCGTACGTCGTCACGATCGCCGATGTGAAGCCGACGCCCACGCCCGAGCCTGAAGCGCCGGCAGTCCCCGTCGTTGTCGACAACGTGCAGGTCGTAACGGAGCGTCAAGGGGTCGAGACGCGCCTGCAGGTCTCGAACGATGGCCGCAAGGTCGAAGAAGTGCCGGTTGGAGCACCGGCTTCAGCCGGTCCTCCGCCGCCAAAAGCGCGTCCGCTACCGGCTAAAGCCGGTGCTCCATCGTCGACCAAGTACATCGTCCAAGTCGGCGCATTTGCACAGGAAGCGAACGCGAAGCGACTGTATTCGCAATTGACGGAGATGGGTCAGAACGCGCACATCGACAGCGGCGTGTCTCTCTACTTTGTTCGCATCGGTCCGTTCGACACGCGCGATCAGGCGATTCAGGCGCGCTCGCGCCTCGAGAACAAGGGGCTGTCGGCAATCGTCATCACGCAGTAAGCTCCGATTCCGAGAAAAAAAAGGCGATCTCGATTTTCGCGTTGTCGTCGGAATCGGATCCGTGGATCGCGTTCTGCTCGATCGATTCGCCGAACTCTGCGCGAATGGTTCCCTTGTCCGCTTTCTTCGGATCGGTCGCGCCCATCAACTTTCGCAAACGCGTGACCGCGTCTTCGCGCTGCAGCGCCGCGACGTAGACCGGCCCCGAGGCCATGTACTTCACGAGATCGCGATAGAAGGGCCGCTCGCGATGGACGGCGTAAAAAGCTTCCGCCTGCTTTTGTGCCAGTCCGATTTTCTTGATGCCCACGATCGTGAAGCCGTCGGCTTCGATGCGGGTGATGATTTTTCCAAAATTTCCTTTGCGGACAGAGTCCGGCTTGATGATCGTCAGTGTGCGATTCGCCATGGCGGCGCGGATTATACGCGTGCTTCAAAATGGCGCGATCACGAATCCATTCTCGAATTTGTAATTCGAATCGCGTGGGATCGCCCGGTCCTCCTTGCAGATGATGACGTTGCGCATTGTCATCGGTTTTCGAATCTCGACGCCATGCGCCACGATGCAGTTTTCGACAGTGACGCCGCGTCCGATGAAACAGTCGTCCATCACGACGCTGTCGCGGACTTCGCCTTCGATCACGGAATCGCCGATCGTCTTCCCGAACGCGCGGGCCGCGGTCAGGTAGCGCTGCGCGGTGCCGATGTCGAACCACATCGGATCATCGTTGACGACCGCTGCAATTCTTTCTGCGCCGCTCTTCACGAGCGGCGCGTAGACATCGCCGGTCATCTCCGAGAAGTCGCGATCGGGGACGTAGCGGAAGATGCGCGATGCCACGCAGTGCGATCCGGAAAACATCAGCGACTGGCCGCGACCCTGGCCGTATCCGGTGACGATTCCGTTTTCCTCCCACACCGCGGTGTAGCGATCGCCGCCCGGCGTATGCCGCAGCGTCAGCGCAGCCAGCGCGTTTTGATCGCGACGCACGCGGCGGAGATCATCGAGCTTCGGACGTTGAAACGTGTCGCCGTTCATGAGAAAGAAATCTTCTTCGCGCTCGAGCACCGCGCGCACTCTCCGCACGCCGCCGCCCGTGCCGAGAATTTCAGGCTCGAAGGAAAAATGAAAACGGATGTTGGGAAAGTGCGCCGGAAGGTAATCCTCGATCGGACGCGGAAGATGATGCAGATTGACGATGATCTCGCTGGTGCCGGCGGCCATCAAAGAGTCGGTGAGCCACGCGATCAGCGGCCGCCCGCCGAGAGGAAGCATCGGTTTCGAAACGGTGTAGCTGAGGGGACGAAGCCGCGTGCCGTAGCCCGCGGCCAGAATCATCGCTTTCAGAGGTCCTCCGGCGCGAACACCATGTTCTCCGGCAAATCGCTGCGCGTGCGCCGCGCCTGCCGGTAGAGATCGGCGTACGTCTGCCGGAGTGCCTGATCCATGTTCATGCCAAGCTCGCCTGCCACCAAGCGGATGACATCGATCGGTCCTTCG
>QHVX01000077.1 GCA_003222375.1 Acidobacteriota bacterium | reverse complement strand
TGACGCGGGTACGACAGGAAACTCCGCGAGTCGGTGATCATGCCGATGAAACGCGAAAAGAGACTCATGTTCGACAATGCCTTCATCTGCGCGGTCATACCGTCGAGTTGATCCAGGAACCACCAGCCGGAGCCGTACTGCATCTTCCCCGGCACTGAGCCGTCCTGGAAATTGCCGATCATCGTGGCCATGAGCTCGTTGTCGCGCGGGTTGAGGTTGTAGAGGATTGTCTTCGCGAGCTGACTCTTTTGCTCGAGGCGATCGAAGAACCGCGCGAGCGGCCGCGCCATTTCGAAGTCGCCGATGGAGTCGAAACCCGAGTCCCGTCCGATCGAGCGCAACTTGCGCGAGTTGTTGTTGCGCATGGCGCCGAGGTGATATTGCTGCACCCAGCCGCGCCCGTGGTCCATCACGGCGAAGCGATGGAGCAGCGCCGATTTGTATCGGCGCACCGCGCCTGCCTCCACACTTTTCTTCGCGCGCGCACGGTCGAACGTCGACGCGACCTCGGAATCTGACCACTCTTCCGCGTAGATCTCTTCGAGACCATGATCGGACATCCGGCAGCCGACTTCGTGAAATGCAGCGTGCCGGCGGTCGAGTGCTTCGAATAGTTGAGCCAAGTTGCCGATCGACATGCCGGCGGCTGCTTCCAGCCTCTCCAACCAGACGTTGAATGCGGCGGGATCTTCGACGGCCATCGCGGCATCGGGACGCCATGTCGGCACGACGCGTACATCGCCATCGGTCTTAGCGAGCGCCTGATGATGCTCGAGCGAGTCCGCCGGATCATCGGTCGTGCCGACCAGAGCAACACCGAATTGGCGAAGAAGACCCTGCGTCGAAAACTCGGGCTGTCGCAGCAGCGCGTTGCAGCGATCGTAAATCGAGCGCGCATTGCGTTCGGATAAGAGCTCGGTGATGCCGAACGGACGCTTCAGCTCCATGTGCGTCCAGTGATACAGCGGGTTGCGCATCGTTGACGGAACCGTCCGCGCCCAGGCCTCGAATTTTTCCCAATCGGACGTATCGCCGGTGCAGTAGCGCTCATCGACTCCGTTGGTCCGCATCGCCCGCCACTTGTAGTGATCGCCTTCGAGCCAGATCTCCGCGATGGAGCGGAACTGATGATTGCGCGCAATGTGCGCGACCGGCAGATGGCAGTGATAGTCGATGATCGGGAGATGCTCGACGTAACGGTGATAGAGATCGCGGGCCACATCCGTATCGAGCAGAAAATCGTCGTGAATGAATGGCTTCATGGTTTCTCCTTTACACGAAGAATCGTCTCGAACTCGAACTTCCTGGCGGGCGGCGCCGTGATCACGAGCTGATCGCCACGCTCCTCGGTCGGGCCCTCCTCGAGCGAACCGGGACGACCGGGGACTTTGACAAGCGTCGGGCGCGTCTCGAATGTCGAACCGCTCGGCGGATGCGAGACGACGTCCATACCGTCCGCTGCGAAACCGTTTGAAGTCTTCAGGAACGGAGTGTCGGCATTCAGATGCCACTCGACCTTCTTCGCTTCGCGCGTCTCGATCCGATCGCGAATCTGAAGTGCACCTTTCGGATCGAGAGTGACCTCTCGCTGGTAGCGCTCGAGCATCGCCTCCTTCGGATAAGCGCCGGCGGCTTCACCTACGATTCGAGTCTGGGTCGCCTCGACGATGCGGATTCGGTCGAGCGATTCGCGCGGCATCCCGGCCCACACATCATGCTTTCCCTCGATGCCTTGTCCGACGCCGGCCACAGTGATCGTGTTGTGATTCTGGGCCCGAGACATGCCCGAGTATCCGGTGTCTCCGGTCAGGTAACGGCCGGCCGCCCAGAAGATGAAGCTGTTCGCATCCGGATGCGCGTGCCCGGCGCTCTGTCGCCATTCGGGCACCTTTGTTTGCAACGTCAACGCGCGATGTCCTTCCGGCGGGCCGGCTTTGAATGCCAGCACGGTCGCGTCTTTGTCCCACGACGTTCGGATGTACGCGACATCGGAATCTTCGAAGTGATGTCGCAGCGGAATTCGAGTCATCGGCGCGGCTTCAAGCGAGGGATCGCGCCAGATCAACGTCCAGTATTCCTCGTGATTGCTCTGGCCGAATGCGCGCAAGCGCTCGGCGACCGCTTGCGTCTCCGGGTCACGCAAGCGCGCAGCAACGCGATAGAGGATGTTGTAGTTGCTGCGCAGACGACCGTCAGGATAGACGCGCGGGTAGTCAGCGCCTTTGTGGAGCCGCGTGAGAGGCCCTTCCCAGATGTCGCCGAAATCGACGACGGTCTGTCCATCGGGAAGAATCGAGTGCGCCACGTATAGCTTCCAGTTTCGAAAGACGTCGCGATCCCACAGACTCTCGCCCGTCGAATGCTCCCAGGCGTCGAGAAAGTGGACGAGCCACGGCGCGGAAAAGGTCCAGTACTCGAAGCCCTCGTAATAGTGCCCATCAGGGCTGAGCAGTTGGCCGGCGCGATGATGATGCGCGCGCGCGAGCGCGGCCCATTTTTCGGCGTCCTTCGACTCGCCGATCAGCGCCAGAGCCGCGATGCCGAGTCCAGAAGTGGTGATGAAATCGTGATTCTGCGTGAAATTGAGTTTCTTCTTCGCTGCGAAATAGTCGTAGACCAGACCTGCATGACGCTCGAGCGAACTGCGGATCCGTTGCCTCTCCGTCTCGGTCAGATCGTGATACAGAAGATCGAAGGCCCATCCGATTGCGTAGAGCAGATGTCCGGCGGCCAGATCGGTGTTGGGCAGGTTGTAGGTGTAGCCCCACGGCTCGTAATCGATGGCCGCGAAGATCCATTTTCGCGCAGCGTCGAGGTACTCCGGTTTCTTCTCCACCGCATAGGCCAGACTCACCTCGGCAATCGCGTAGGCAACCGTGTTCTGTGATCGCCGCTCCTGCGATCCCGGAGGCTTCGGCGGATCACTCTTCAATGCGGCCAGATTCGCGAGGACGCGCGACCATTCCTCGCGATGCGTCGTGCGCGCGCGTTGGCGAAGCGCTTCGATTTCTTCGGCACTGACAAACACGCGCGGATGAACGCCTTCGAGCTGCGGCTTCAAGTGCACCGGCCGCGCGAGCAATTCTGCGAACGGCGGCGGTTGCGTCTGAAGCGATGCCGCGAAAAGAAGAGCGGCCACAATCATGCTGGCACCTCCGAAATGCGCTGCACCGGGACAATGCGTCCCGACAGCAGGAACAGAAGCAGAGTTCCCAATGGACCGAGAAGACCGGCCGCGGTGAATACGGGTGTGTACGAGAAATGATCGACGACCCAACCGGTCGCGAAGATGAAGATCATGCTGCCGATCCCCGCCCCCATCCCGCCCAGCCCGGCCACCGAACCCACTGCCGCTTGCGGGAAGAAGTCGCTGGGCAACGTCTGCACGTTATTGATCCAGACCTGAAAGGCGAAGAGCACGACGCACATCAGCGCGAGGGCGGTCATCGCACGTTGAGCCCGGACGGCGAAAATCCCGGCAGGCATCAGCAGAGCGGCGCCGGCGATCACCACCTTGCGCGCGCGATCGACGCTCCAGCCGCGCGCGATGAGATATCCGGATAACCACCCGCCGGAAAGCGATCCGACATCGGCCGCCAGGTATGGAATCCACGCGAAGAGTCCGATTTTTGCGAGGCTGAATCCGCGCGCATCGTTCAAATACTTCGGGAGCCATGTGATGTAGAGCCACCACGTCGGATCGGTGATGAAACGCGCAAGGACGATTCCCCACAACTGGCGGTGATGGAGGAGAGTGGAGAAGCGATGACCGTCATCCTGAGCCGCAGAGACGGCGAAGGATCTCAAATTACGCGACTTGAGATCCTTCGCTTCGCTCAGGATGACGGGATTGCGATACAAGCCGAGCCACAGCGGCAACCACAACAGACCGAGAAACCCGGTCATTAGAAACGTCGACTGCCAGCCGTAATGAAGTTGCAAATAGACGATCAGTGGCGGTGCGACGACAGCCCCGAGCGCCGCACCACTGTTGAAGATCGCCATCCCGAATGCTCGCTCGCGGACGGGGAACCATTCCGCAACCGCCTTGGCCGCGCCGGGCCAGTTGCCCGCTTCACCGAGCCCGAGGATGAATCGAAAGAAGCTGAGGCTGAAGAAACTGCGCGCGGCCGCAGTAGCCATTGCCGCCAGCGACCATATGGTGACCGAGACAGCGAAACCCAATCGCGTTCCGATGCGATCGTAAAGACGACCCGACAGCGCCTGACTGACGGTATAGGCGAGCAGAAACCACGTGGCGATCGTTCCGAATTCGAAGTTTGTCAGGCCGAGATCCCTGGTGATCACCGGCGCGAGAACGGAGATTGTCAGGCGGTCGAGGTAGTTGATGAGCGTAACGAGGAAAACCAGACCGACGATGACCCAACGCATCATCTGACGTGCATCCCGCCAGTGATGTCGATGGTTTCGCCGACGAGATACGCGCTGTCTTCACTCGCCAGAAAGGCGATCACTCGCGCCACGTCTTCGGGAGTGCCGGCGCGACCCAGCGGGATTGTCTTGATGGTGTTCTCGAACGACTGCCGCGGCGTGTAGCGTTCGTGAAAATGCGTCGCGTCGATCAGCGCCGGTGCGACCGCGTTGACGCGGATGCCGCTCGGAGCGAGCTCCTTCGCGATCGCCTTGGTGAACGAGATCAATCCACCCTTGGCGGCGGCATATGCGAACGCGCCGGGACCGCCGCCGTTGTGGGCTGCCAGCGACGAGACATTGACGATCGCGCCGCTGCGGCGCGCGATCATTCCAGGAGCCACGGCCTGTGTGCAAAAGAAGGCGCTGGTCAGATTCAGATCGATGACCTTTCGCCATAACTCCTCGGTCATCTCCGTCAGCGTGCGCCGCTCGACGAGGTCGCCTGCGTTGTTGACCAGGACATCAATCTTTCCGAAGCGCTCCTCGACATTTCGAACGACTTCCCGCGCTTCGTCCAGTTGCGAGAGATCGCCTTGAACGGCATCGGCTTTCCTGCCCATCTCTCTCAACTTCGAAACAGTGCACTTCGCTCCCTCTTCGTTTCGAAAGTAGTGCACCGCGACATCCATCCCCAGTTCGCCCAGACGCAACGCCGTGGCGCGGCCGATGCCGCTGCCCGCTCCGGTGACCAGTCCGATCTGTCCCGCGAGCTTTGTCATGCGACGACCGGTGCAGCAAAAGATGGCGCGGCGACGAGAGCGGCAGCTCCTTTGAGCCGGGGATAATCGCTCGCCGGCACCACGATGATCTCCACGTGCCGACCGACGGGACGCAGCGTGCGCTCCTTGAGACTGGTGCGCACGATGACTTCGATCAGATCCCACGCAGCAGCGATCTCACCGCCGATGTAGATCCGCGCCGGATCCACTGCATTCACAAGGGAGGCGAGGCCTAAACCCAGGTAGCGAGCGGTCGACTGCAGCGCGCCGAGCGCCTTGGCGTCGCCGGAGTGTGCGAGTGCGATGAGATCGTCGATGGTCAGCATCGCGGCTTCGATTGGGCGCGGTTGCTCTTCCGTCAGATCTCGACCGAAATATCGCGACAGCGTTGCGAGATTGGAGACGTAAGCCTCCCAGCATCCATTCGCTCCGCACGCGCAGCGCGGCCCTTCAATGCTCAGAGCCATGTGGCCGAATTCGCCGGCCACATTGTGTTGTCCTCGCAAAAGCTCGCCCTTCACGATGACTCCTACGCCGAGTCCGTCGGAAACGCTCACAAAAACGAAATCGTCGGGAGTCGCGCTGCCACCGCGCGTGGCCCACAGTTGCGCGAGGGCGCAAGCGCGACCGGAGTTCTCGATCGACACCGGAAGTCCGAGGGCAACTTCGAGCGGCTCGAGCAGCGAGAGATCGTGCCATCCCAGGCGTGGCGCGAACAGCACGCGGCTGCCGCTGCGATCGACCATACCCGGTACCACGATGCCGACGCCCGCGCATTCGCCAAGCTCTTCATGATCGGAAAGCACGTGTTGAATTCTGCTCGCCAACTCCGAGACGAAGCGCTTCGGCTCGCGCTCGGTCGGGAAGCTGGTGATTCCGACCAGAGGCCGTCCGACGAGATCGGTGACCATGAAATAGGTGCGCGTGGGACGGATGTCCACCGCGACCGCGCAGCGCGAACGCGTATCGACGAAGAGGAACTTCGGCTTGCGACCGCGCGAGGTCTCGCCGGTGGCTCCCTCGAAGATGATGCCCTCTTCGATCAGCGCGTTGACGATGAGGCTGACCGCGCCGCGGCGCATGTTCATCCATCGGGCGAGGTCGGCCCGCGAGATGGGCTGCCTCGCTCGCACCAGGCTGAGTGCGATCTGGCGGTTGATCTGGCGCGGGGTGGCGCGAGTGGCAACTCGAAAGTTGTTGGGATCAATTCTTCTCATTTGGCCCAAATATGGACAAAATTACGTTCAAAACCCCTGTGGGTCAAGACAAAAAATGCTTGACTTTCGCAATTTCGCGACCATATTGTCATCTTAAAAGGCAAATTCGGAGGACAGCATGCTGCAGCGCGCGTGGATTTGGACGCTCCTTCTGATGCTGGCAGTTGTGACGTCAGCGTTCGCACAAAACACTGTCGGAGAAGTCTCCGGCTACGTGCGCGACAACGCCGGAGGCGCGCTTCCCGGCGTCGATGTTCGGCTGGTTTTCCCCGACATCTCCCTCGAACGGAGCGCACAGACGAACGCTGCCGGGTTTTATGTTCTGCCGAGCCTTCCCAACGGTCGGGCCGATCTGACCGCCGAGCTGTCCGGCTTCCAACGCTTTGTTCGCAAAAATCTAAAGCTCGAAGTCAACGCGCGGTTGCGTGTCGACATCACGCTCCAAATTGGCGCGTTCACCGAAGTCATGGAAGTGAAGGGCAAAGAGCCTTTCATCTCCTCGAGTCCCGACGTGGCGCATCTCATCAGCGGCGAGCAGACGAAAGAGCTGGCCATCGACGGCCGCACGTACATGCAGTTGGTGACTCTGGTGCCTGGCGTCTCTCGCAATGAGGGAAGTTACGAGGGCGGTACGAGCTTCCGTGCCGACGGGCAACAGATCAATGGACTCCGAAAAGACTTTGCCAGCCTCACGCTCGACGGCGCTGAGAATCTCGACGCGGGATCGAATGCCACGCAGGTTCACAACGTCAGCATCGACGCCATCGAAGAGTTCAAGGTGATCTCCAATCCTTACGATGCAGAGTTCGGAAAAGCTGGTGGAGCGCAGATCAATGTCGTCACGAAGCGCGGCACAAAAGACTTTCACGGAACTGCCTACGACTTTCTGCGCAATGATCGTTTCGATGCCGTGAATCTCCTCACCGGTCAAAAAGACAACCTCAGCCTGAAGGACTTCGGCTGGAACTTCGGCGGCCCGCTCGTGCTTCGCAAGTCCGACATCGACAACGCCCGACTCTTCTTCTTTGCCGGACAGGAGTACAAGAAGCTCGAAAGTCAGGTGGGTTTGACGAAGATCACCGCCGTGCCGAGCGTGGCGGAGCGGAGCGGTGACTTCTCGCTTTCACCGCGGCAGCCGATCGACCCTCAGACCGGTAAGCCTTTTGCGGGCGGCATCATCCCGAAGGAGCGACTTTCGCAGAACGGAGTAGCGCTGATCGCGAAATTCCCGATGCCCGATGCCGCACAGCGCGCGATCGCCACGCTGACTCCGACGCAGAATCGCGACATCCGCGAAGACATCCTGCGCTTTGACGCGACGCTCACAAACGCATCGGCGTTGTCCGCGCGCTATCTGCGCGACAACGTGAACCAGGTCGAGCCCTACGGTTCGTTCGGGGGAACTTCAGGTTTCGCCCAGGTACCCACGAGTCACGGCCGCTACAGCGACAGTCTGGTCGGCAATTTCACACAGACGTTTGGAGGGCAGATTCTTCACGACATGACGTTGAGCATCGTGAAGAACGACCAGCAGCTCGTCCAGACGGGAGATCTGTTTCCGCGGACCGGCCTCAACATTCCGGAGATCTTCCCGAGCAATCGGGGTGACCGGGCGCCGAACATTCGCACGATGACCGGTTACACCCTCGGCACAGGCCTGCTCGGAAATGACTATCCCACTCGCATCATCGGCAACTACTACACCATCAAAAACAATGTGACGATGCTTTACGGCAATCACGACATCAAGTTCGGGACTTATCTCGGCCGTTTTCGAAAAGGAGAGGAGATCCGAACTGCCGATGCCGGCGCGTTCACATTCTCCGACTCGAGGTCGAAGGGAACCGGTATTGCCCTCGCCGATGCGCTCCTCGGCCTCTACGATCAGTACACCGAAGCCGACACCGCGCCATTCGCCGACATGACCTACAACCAGATTGAGCTCTATGCGCAGGACCGTTGGCAGATGCGGCCAAACCTGAGTCTCAACTTCGGCTTGCGCTATCAATACATGCCCGGTCCCTATGAGCGTCATGATCGGATCGCGACCTTCGATCCGCGTCGATACGATCCTTCGCAGGCTCCGCAAATCGATTCTCGCGGAAACCTCGTCCCCGGAACCGGAGTCCTGGAGAACGGGATGCCCACCGTCGGAATCGTCAAGGCAGGTGTGAACGGAACTCCGCGCAGTCTCTACAAAACAGATTGGAACAACATCGGGCCGCGTCTCGGCTTCAACTGGGATCCATGGAACACCGGCCGCACGATGGTTCGAGGTGGTTTCGGCATCTTCTACGACCGGCCTGTTTTCAACAGCACTCGCGATCAGGCCGGATCGCCGCCATTTGTTCGAACGGTCCAGATCAGCGGAGGAACGGTCGACAATCCGGGAGGAGGTGTGGCGAGCAGCGCGCCTCCGGGAGGCTTCGAGGCTGTGGCCACCCACTTCCCGATGCCGACGGTCTATGCCTACAGCTTCGGCGTGCAGCGGGAGTTGCCGTGGAACATCGGCGCCGATGTCAGCTACGTGGGCAACAAGGCCCGTCACCTGCTTCGCGTGCGGGAGCTCAACTTCGTGACACCGGATGCCGTCACCGGACTCGCTCCGGCTCCGATCAACGCGAATCGACCGTATCGCGGCTACGGACGCATCGTCATCAACGAGACCACGGGGAAAAGCGACTACGATTCTTTGCAGGTGAGCATTCGCCGATCGTACGCGGATCTCTCGTTCGGGATCGCTTACACCCTGTCGCGTGCCCGAGGTGATGCAGATAGTGAAGACTCCACGTCATCGGGCAGCCTGGAACTACATCTATCGCCTGCCGTTTTTCCGATCCCAGAACGGCCTCGTGGAAACGATTCTCGGAGGCTGGGAGATCTCGGGCGTCACGCGTTATTACACCCGCCGGCGCCTGAGAGTTACTGCAGGAACGAACACCACCATCTTCGGCGATCAGGTTACGCTGCGCGCGAATTACGTGCCGGGTCAGAACCCGAATGCGGCGCCTGCCGGCGGCAGGACGCAGGACCATTGGCTCAATCCTGCCGCTTTCGCGCGGCCTGCCCCCGGACAGATCGGCACTGCGCCTCGGAACGGAATCATCGGGCCGAGCTACTTCAACACCGATCTGGCGCTGTTCAAGAACATCCCACTTGCGGCCAAATCCAAATTGCAGCTCCGCGGCGAAGTGTTCAACGTCTTCAACAAGAAGAACTATCGGACGATCGAAACGAACTACACCAGCTTACGCTTCGGCGCGGTGACGGACCTCGAGCCGCCACGCATCGTGCAGCTCGGAGCGAAGTACACGTTCTGAATCGCGGCGCCAAGCCTTCGCGTTCAAGAGGTCGCTTGCCATCCTGCGACTCGCGCGTTAATCTCCGCGCTCAAGGATCGTCCATGAATCGTCGCCCCTTCGTAGGGCTTGCCCTATTCTGCGCCCTCGCTCTCTTCAAACCCGCACTCGCCGCGCCCCATCCCGTCAGCGTCGACGACCTGATGAAGCTTCGCTGGATCGCCGACGTTCAAATTTCCCCGGACGGCGAGCGCGTGGCCTACGTCGTCTCCCAGCCGAACGTCGAGACCAACACGCACGACGCGCAGCTTTACGTCGTCCCGACCGCGGGCGGCTCGCCGGTGCGCATGACTTTCGCCACGCGCATCTTTAATGTTCCGCGGCCCTCGCCACACTTGCGCTGGTCGCCCAACGGATCCTCGCTCGCTTTCATTGCGCTGGTGAACGACCTTCCTCAAGTTGTGAGCATGAACTCCACCGGCGGCGAGGCGCGGACTCTGACGAAGGCCAAAGAGGGAACCGCGATTTTCGAGTGGTCGCCGGATGGCCAGCGCATTGCCTACATCGCTCCCGATCCGGCGCCGGCCGACGAAGAGCGCCGCAAGAAAGACAAGACCTATGTAACCGAAGTGGACCGCAACGAGCGGCCGCCGCGTGTGTGGATCCAGGACGTGGCGGGCGGCAACGCGCGCGCGATCACGCCAGCCGACCAATTCGTGTTGGGTCTTTCGTGGTCGCCCGACGGGAGCACGGTCGCCTACGCGGCCTCTAACGTCGGCGGCTTCAACTCGCAGTACCACAGCAAGATCTACTCTGTGCCCGCTGCGGGCGGCGCGCCCAAGGCGATCGTCGACCGTCCCGGGATGAACCGCTCTCCGTCGTACTCGCCCGACGGACGCTGGATCGGTTTCGTGTCGACGGGCGGAACGTCGGAGATGATGTCGGTGTGGGGCCTTCACGTCGTGCCTGCGACAGGCGGCCCGCCCCGCGACCTCAGCACCGAAACGCGGGCCTGGATCGGCGAGTTCGTGTGGTCGGCAGACAGCCTATCCATTATCTATGTGCCGAACGAGGGCACGTCGCTGCGCGGAGCCGGCATGTTCGAGCAGCCGATCTTCCGCACGTGGATCGACAACGGCCGCAACGAGCGCGTGACGGTTGGACCGACGGTCAACTACTCGCCGACCCTGAGCCGCGACGGCAAGCGCCTCGCCTATCGCTCGGTCGAGGCGCTGACCATGGGCGACG
>QHVX01000412.1 GCA_003222375.1 Acidobacteriota bacterium | reverse complement strand
CGCGAAGAGATCGTCGTTCTCTTTGACGCGCGTTGCCGTCGATGCTCCGATCGTCACTGATACCCTCAATTGCTGTCCCGAATCGAGAAGGATCGCTGGGGCGCGCACGCGCGCGAGCACGTTGTTCGCGACGCGATGCGCGGCGCTCGAATCACCGTCGGCCAGCAGAATCGCGAATTCGTCGCCGCCCCAGCGCGCGGCGGCATCGTCGGCGCGCTTCGCCACGCGCAACGCGTTCGCGATGTGGACCAGCGCTTCGTTCCCGGCTGCGTGTCCGTACTGATCGTTGATCTTCTTGAGATGGTCGGCGTCGATCAGCAGCAGTGAAAGCGGCTGACCGGTGCGCGCAGCGCGATCGATCGCGCGCGCATATCGATTGCGAAACGCGCGATCGTTGAACAAGCCGGTGAGTGGATCGTGTTCGGAGAGCGTCTGATAAAACGCCTCGGCCCGCTGCAGACGTTGCGCGCGATCTCCGGCAAGGTAACCGGCGATCGCGAAGACGCCGCACGACCCGACGAGTTGATAGACGTAGAAAAACTTGTTGGCGCGCACGTCGGCGAGCGGCGCTTGCCGCACCGATGGGAAGGCGAAGAATCGCACGACAAATGCTCCCACCGGCGCGCCGGCGCCGAGGAGAAGTCCGATCAGCAGGTAGGTCGAACGAAGCGACCGCCGTGTCACATCAGAATGTTAGCCGCACGCCGAGCCGTGTCGATCGCGGCGCCGTGCGCAACAACGCTTTCTTGTACGCCGGGTTGACGGGCGTCGCCGAATCATTGTCGGCCTCCGTGAATCCCCACCGTTCGTCGAGAAGGACGGGTCGCTGCGTGTCGAGGATGTTGAAAACGTCGAGCAGAATGTTGACCTTCGCCTTCCCGACCGCGATCGGGTAGCCGAGGTGAACGTCGGCGTCGTAGTTGCTCGGAGTGCGACCCTCAGCGCCGCGCTGGGTCAGGAAAAATTCGTAGCGGCCGTACGCGTCGGAGTAGCCGTATCGCGTGAGCGGCGTTCCGCTACGCCAGTAGGCTGACCAGCCGACCGAGAGTTGGAAGGGCGTGAAGTACACGCCCGAGAATTTGAGTTGATTGCGCCGATCGTTCGACAGCGGACCGTGATTCGTGATCTTGCTCAGATCTTTTCCATTCGTGAAGAAGTCGTAGTAGTCGTAGGCGGCTGAGATGTTCGGATCGGCGCCGACATTCGTGAACGGTGCGTATTCGCCGTCGTAATTGCCGTCGAGCTTCGACCAGAGATACGACGCCATCCACTGCCAGTTGTTGGAGAAGCGCCGCGTGGCATCGAACTGCAGACCTTTGAAAGTGCGCTTCGGTTTCGGCGCGGGATAGGTCGTCGAGTAATCGAGCGTGAAGATCTCCTTCATGATGCCTTGGCCCGGATTGCCGATGCAGTAAGTGCCGTCGTCGGAGCAGAGGAAATCCTCCACCACGCGCCCGTAGCTGCGATAGATGCCTTTCACGCCGACCGAGAAGTTCGTCGCGAGCTCGCGTTCGCCGCCGAGGATGTACTCGGTCATGTACTGGTTCTTGATATTCGGATCAGACGGCTCGGTGAAGCCGCCCAGGATCGCGGACGGCGTTTTCAGATCGCGCTCGGCGTTGGCATCGGGAGTGGTGCTAGTCGGACTGTAATTAATGATGCGCGGCTGCCGCTCGTAGGAGAACGAGCGGATGACGAGGTCCATCGGGATTTCTTCGTAGAAGCGGCCGGCGGAGCCGAACACGCGCATGTGGTGCGTCCCGTTCGGATCCCACACGAACCCGAACCGCGGCGCGAAATCCTTCTTCATGTCGATCTGCGTCGTGCCCGACGCGTCCACGATCTGCTGACGATCCCAGCGGACGCCGAGATTCATGACCACGTTCCACGGAAGCTGCTCGCGCTCCTGCAGGTAAGCCGTGGTGATCTTGTGCTCCGGAGAGGCGACCAGCGCCGACACTGGCGCATTCGCGACCGTGGCGTCGGGAGTCGTCCAGTAGAAGTGCCGGTAGATCGTTTTTCCTGGATTGGCGGGGTTGGCGAACTTGTCGACTTGTTGACCACCTGACATGCGCTTCGAGACTTTCGCTTTTTCGGTCTCATACTCCAGCCCACCTTTGAGCTCGAACGAACCGAACAACGTCGTTGCCGATCCGGCGTAGTGCTTGCGATCGAAGCTCTTGTCCTGAATCAGGCCGAAACCGCCGGTCTGGAAGAAATCGTTTTCGGCGTCGCGAAACTGAACCGCATCGCCGGCCGCTGTCGCCGGTCCCACGGAGTTGCTTTCGCGATGCCGCGCGGCCTGCGCACCGAAAACCCAGTTCGACGTGAACGCGCCTTCGTAGCGCAGCGCGTAATCGCGCCCGCCGAAGTCCTGACGGCCGAGATACGTGCTCGGATCGCCATTGAGAGTGTTGTTGGCGTCATTGATCGCGCCGGTGTCGACGCGCGGATCCTGCAGAAAGGTTCCGATGAGCGATTGTCCTGACGTGAGGTTATACGTCA
>QHVX01000076.1 GCA_003222375.1 Acidobacteriota bacterium | reverse complement strand
CGGCGCGATGAGCTCGAGCGCGGGAAAGTACGTTCGATATCGCCGAACATCTCTGGTGAGAAGGCGATAGCCTGCGATTGCGGCGTGAGCGCCAATGTAGAAGTCCGGAAGAGGGGCTCGCTTTCTTCCGCCGCGCTCGGTAAGCAATAAAAAACTTTGCCCGCTAAGAACGCCGCTTCGTACGGTAACGGTTCGCGAACGAACAGTTCGGCCGGAAGGGCGTCATCAAGTTCCTCGATTGAGGTGCATCGGATAGAGATCTCAGCGTAAATGACCGGACGACCGCGCTGGATCTTCGGTCGCGACATCACGGAGTCGGCGCACGATCCGCTCGCCGGGCCGTTCACCAGCCCCTTCGAATTGACGCGCATGAACGCATTCTACGGCTCACTCCCCAGGATCAGCGTTGCCAACGCGACCGCCAGCCGGCGATCGATTTCTCCCGCGACTTCCAGGACGTCGACATCGCCGTTGACGTCCGGCCGTCGAATGATCCACCCCGCGCTTTTGCCGAGGTAGTTGATGCGGATGTTGGATTGATAGCGGGCGTTGAACTTCCCAGCGAATTTCCGCATCAGCGCGCGCGACAGCGATTCTTCGGCGGCGTAACCGATCGGACGATCGCCATTTGTTGTCAGAATGTTCCATCGGTTGCGGCCGAGTCGCGACCAGATGTTCTTTCGCAACCGCCCGATCACTTTCTGTTCCGGCGTCCCCACGGCGTAGGTCACGACCGGAAAGCTGACATTGCTCTGCTGCACGATTTGCAGCACTGGATGCGAGCCTTCGAAAAGGTTGACGTGCGTCGTCGGAACGAGCATCGCGATGACGACGACGAACGCCGCGCTCAACAGAAGGGCCATGACAGCCGGAAAGATGCGTCCGTCGAACAGGAGGAACAAAACGGCCGAGACTCCGGTGACCGCCACAATCACCGACACCACCAGCGCCACGATTCCGACGATGCTGGCGAAGCTGCGATAGCTCAGAAGTGCGTCCCCGCTGTCGGCGCGGATCGTGACGATCTCGCCGAAGCGCACGCCGGTCGTGAAGCGGTATCGCGATTTCGCAAAAACGCCGGCGGCAGCAGGATGCTGGTCGGGCAGCGGCTCGGTTGGAAGCTCTCCGACGCCAGGGTCAGTTAACTTTTTTTTTTAGATCGTCAGCGCCGACTTTGTCGTGGGGCTGCGTCACCACCGGCGTGAAACTCTCGTGCGCATTCGTCGGGACCGATCCGACATCCTCGGTCTGCGGCAGCGCCTCCTGCTTGTCATCGTCCTCGGTCGGCAGCTCTTCCGAGAAACGGCCGTACGTATTTCCCATCCGCAGTTTTGCGCCGTGAGTGAGGGGGGCCACCCGCACGCGCTTTCCATTGACCCACGTTCCGTTGGCCGACGCGAGATCGTGAAGCACGAAGAATCCGCGCTCGAACACGATTTCGGCGTGATGCCGCGACACTTTCGGGTCGCGCAAAATAATATCGTTTCCTGGATCGCGGCCGACCGTGAAAGGTCGATGCGTTTGAAGGCGGTAGCTCTTCTCTGTTCCGTCCAGGCCGACGAAGAACAGCTTGGCCATGTGAACGATTCTATCCGAACTCAGCGAAGGACGAGGCGCCCCTCGATTTCCGCCACCAGTTGCTCGATGGTGACGGGTTTGGTCAGCCACCGTCGGATGCGAGGATCCAGAAGCTTGTCCGTCGGAGGCTGATGTCCACTGATGACAATGATTGGCACGTGCGGCGCGCCGTCGGACGAGAGCTTGTTGAGCATCTCGCTGCCGTCCATCAGCGGCATGACCCAGTCGAGAAGGATGACGTCAGGCCGCTCTGACGTGATGCGTTCAAACGCTTCTGCGCCATTGGCAGCCAGCTTCACCTGAAACCCGCGCTGATTGAGACCGATCGCGTACAGACGGCGCACGTCCGAGTTGTCCTCCACGATCAGCACCTTTTGCTTCACAGGCACAGGCGTCATTTCTGCAGGTTTCATGCGCACGTTACAATCGCCGTCGTGCGCGCCGGCTGGAACGAATACTTCATGGGAATTGCGCATCAAGCCGCCACGCGGTCGACATGTCCGCGCAAGCATGTCGGCGCCGTGATCGTGCGCGATCGGACAGTGCTTTCGACGGGATACAACGGATCGATTCGCGGGCTGCCGCATTGCGAAGAAATCGGATGCGTGATGGAAGACGGGCATTGCATCACGACCGTGCATGCAGAGGCCAATGCGATCCTGCAGGCGGCCAAGAACGGCGTGAGCGTCGACGCTGGCGAGCTCTACACCACCGCCTCGCCGTGCTGGAACTGCTTCAAGCTGATCGCGAACTCCGGCATCCGCAAAATTTTCTACGGCGAGTTTTACCGCGATGAACGCGCGCGCCAGGTGGCGAATGAGGTCGGAATCGAGCTCGTCGATTTGCGCATGCCCACACCTGTCGGGGCATAGTGCTCATTCTCGGTGCAGATACATCATTGCCCATTCTTTCCGTTGCTTTGGTGAAGGACGGCCAGCTTCTCGGGGCGACGGCCCTCGAAGGTCGCAGTTCGCGCAACGAAAAGCTTCTTCCGGCGATCGATTGGCTGCTCGGCGAAACGGGATCGGATCGCAAGTCGATCGATCTGTTCGCTGTTACCCGCGGCCCGGGATCGTTCACCGGCGTGCGGATCGGACTTGCGACGATGCAGGGAATGGCGCTCGCCCTCGACAAACCCGTCTGCGCGATGTCGACGCATGAAGCGATCGCGCCTGACCGCGGACGCTGGCTGATCGTCGATGACGCCGGCCGTGGCGAGCTTTACGTTTCGATGTTCGACGCCGGCGAAGAAATCATGGCGCCGCGGCTCGCCCGGACCGACGCTCTTGCGCAGCTGGGCGCGGAGCAACTGTCGATCGGAGACGTCTTGCAGGAGCGCAACGTCGCATTGGCGTGCGCGCGGCGCGCGCAGAAAATCGTCGAGGCCGGACATCTCGATGCCTACAAAGACATCACGCCGATTTACGTGCGCCTCGCTGAGGCGGAAGTCAAACTGAAGCAAAAACAGAAATGAAAACGAAAGCGGACCTCGAGATTTCGGATGCCACGGCGGACGACCTCGACGCGATTCACACCCTCGAAGTCAGCTGCTTTCCCGCACCGTGGCGCCGCGACTTCTTCGAAAGCGAGCTGCAAGGCGATTCCCGACTGCATCTGGTGGCGCGTCGCGATGGGTCGGTGGTCGCCTACGTTTTCGCGATGTGGTTTTTCGACGAGATGCACGTCAACAAAATTGCCGTCGCGGAATCCGAACGGCGAAAGGGTATCGCCGACGCGCTCATGGACCGCTGTCTGGAGTTCGCGCGCACGAACGGAATTTCCACGGTGTCGCTGGAAGTGCGGCAGTCGAACAGCGGAGCGCAGGCGTTTTATGAGCATCTCGACTTCGAGCCGACGTATATCCGCCCTCGCTATTATCCCGATGGCGAGGCTGCGGTGGTAATGGTGCGCCACCTGCCCTGGTGATCCAGCGGACGCGATAGGTATTCGCCGGCCGCATTTTCTCCATCAGCGCCGCCGCCACGTCGTTCGGCGTGACGAGCGGCTCTGCGCGGCGCCGTTGCGGCGCGATCGACGCGGCCAGATCCTGTGGACTGGCGTCTTTCGGTGCCGCCAAGGCTGCTGCCAGAGCATCGGGCGTGATCCATCGGCCTTCCAGCATCGCGACGGCTTCGAGGGTGTTTGGCATTTTCACCGCCACGATGTGTTCGGGCATTCGAGTGAAGCCTTCCAGCGCCGTGATTTCACCGGGAATCGCGACTTTCAGTTCGGCGGGAAACGGATTGAAGACGAAGTCGAAGTCGCGATCGAGCGTCGCCGTTTCGCCTTCGCCGGAGAGCATCGCGTCGATTGCCGAGCGGACACCATCCACCAGCGATTTTTCCTCTTCCGAGATTCGCGCAGGCTGATCTTTCTCATCCCGGAAAACCGCGAAGAACATGTCTTCGGCGCGCGGAGGCTTCTCGTCGAGATAGGCGTACAGCGCGCGGATTGATTCGAAATAACGCGCAGCGCGTTCCGAATACAGCGACAGCATCTTCTCGACGCGCTCGCGTTGCCGTCGCGTTGCCCGCACGCTCGTGCCGGGATAGATCGTCAGCTCCGCCCAACCCTCGCCGCGCGTGAAGGTCACCGTCAGGTGCGTATCGAAGAAGAACTTTTGGAGGTTTTCCGGTGCGATCGACGCGATGTGCTCGACCGATTGGAGCTCGCCTCTGCTCCGCTCCATCACCACGCGGTCGGATTCCGGATCGGCGTTCGCGAATCGCTGACTCCACTCATCGCGGCCGGCCAGGAGCGCCTGGCGTTGCTCATCGATCTCGGCCGCTTCCGGCGTTCCCGCTTTCGCTTTGCCGAGGCTCGTGGTGGCGGAGATGGTGACGACGTCCGCCTTGTCATTGAAGGTGAGGATGAGCACGCGCCGTACCGCCGGCTCGCAGGAAAGGAAAAGCGCCGCGACGGCGATGGCCAGGACGCGTTTCAAACTTCCTCGCGAATTGCCGCAATGGGATCGAGACGCGACGCCGCACGCGCGGGATACCAGGTTGCCAGCACCGAAAGCGCGATGGCGACGAGATTCACGTACGTGACGTCGTCGCCTTCGACGAGGAACGGCAGATAGTTGATGAAATAGATGTCGCTCGGCAGCGGGACGAGGTGATAGCGATTCGCGGCCCACGCGAATCCAAGTCCGAAGACATTGCCGACCAGCGTGCCGGTGATTCCGATCAGCAGACCGACCGCCAGGAAAACCGTGAGAATCGTGCCTTCTGTTGCGCCTAACGTCCGCAGAACGCCCACGCCTGGCCGCTTCTCGAGGATCAGCATCGAGAGGGATGAGATGAGGTTCAGCGCCGCGACGAAAATGATCAGCGAGATCGTCGCGAACATCACGACCTTCTCGAGTCGCAGCGCAAGGAAAAGCGGGCGATTGATTTCCTTCCACGTTTTGACCTGGACATTCGGAAACCTCTCGGCAAGTCGCTTCTGAATCGGTTCGGCACTGGCGGCATCGCCGTGCATTTCGATCGCGGTCGGCCCCTTGGTGCCGAAGAGTCTCTCCATCTCCGACATGTCGAGCGCACCCTCGGCCGCGCGATCCTCGGCTGCCGGCGCGAGAATCTGTCCGATCTTGTAGCGCTTGACGATCGGAACTGGACCGAACGGCGTCAGGCGCGTCCGCGGCGCGACAATCGTGATCGGATCGCCGAGTGTCAGGCCGAGTCCCGCCGCGACGTCGCGCGTCAGGCTGATCGAGTCGGAAGGTTGCCAGGTCGCCGACGATCGCAATCGCAGAGGCCGGCCGCGCCGTTCCTGCTGATTGGCACCCCACGCGATGCCGCTGACGATCGGGCGAACATCGCGGACGCCGAAGCTTCGCGCGGCGCTTTCGATGGCGGCGGGATTGTCGATCGTGTTCGTCCCGATCGGCTCGATCAGCAACTGCGGACTCGATGCGATGAGCCGCGACTTGATCTGTCCCTGCAGACCCGACAACAGAGCGAGCGAGATCAGCAGCGTCGCGACTCCAACCGCCAGGCCTAACATCGAGATGAGCGAAAGGAACGCGGTGTGCGCCTCCTTGCGAGCGGCCCACAGATACCGGCGCGCGATGCGGAGCTCGATCATCGCGGACGCATCAGCGGAAACAGGATTACATCCCGAATGGTGGGCGAGTCCGTAAGGATCATCGTCAGGCGATCGATGCCCACGCCTTCGCCGGCCGTCGGAGGCATTCCGTACTCCAGCGCGCGGACGTAATCGTCATCGACTCGATGCGCTTCCTCATCGCCGCGCTCGCGCTCCGATACCTGCTGCTGAAAACGGCGCGCCTGCTCGTCGGGATCGTTGAGCTCCGAAAACGCGTTTGCGATCTCCATTCCGCCGATGAACAGCTCGAATCGCTCGACATAGCGGGGATCATCGCGGCGTTGTTTCGAGAGTGGGGAGACCTCGACAGGAAAATCGGTGATGAACGTCGGATTGATCAAATGCTCCTCGGCGATCGACTCGAACAACTCAGCGAGAAGCTTTCCCTCGTTCATCGAAGCGATTTCCGGCACCGGAGTTCCCTTTGGCGGTTCCGTCCCATCGGCAGTAACGGGCCGGTGCTCGCCGAATTTCTTTACGAGCTTCACCAGGTTGTCGCGATCGCCGAGGCCGTTGAGGGAGATGTCGCCCTTGGAAAAGCGCGCGATCGCTTCCTTCATCGTGAACTTAGGGAACGGCCGGCGAAAGCTGATCTCCGCGCCACGCCATGTGACCGTTTCCGATCCCTTCACCTCGCGCACGAGGCCGTTCAACAGATCCTCGGTTAGCTCGATGAGATCCTTGTAATCGGCGTAGGCCCAGTAGAACTCGAGCATCGTGAATTCGGGGTTCCAGCGATAGCCGATGCCCTCGTTGCGAAAATTGCGGTTGATCTCGTAGACGCGCGACATGCCGCCGACGATCAGGCGTTTGAGATACAGCTCGGGCGCGACGCGCATGTACAGATCGATGTCGAGCGCGTTGTGATGCGTAACGAACGGCCGGGCGGCGGCGCCCCCGGCGATCGGCTGCATCATCGGCGTCTCGACTTCGATGAAATTATGTGTATCAAAATATGTTCTGATATATCGTACGATTCTGGCGCGCGTCTCGAAGATTCGCTTGACGTCGTCGTTGACGATGAGATCGACGTAGCGCTGCCGGTAGCGTTGTTCGACGTCGGTCAGCCCATGCCACTTGCCGGGCAATGGACGCAAAGCCTTTGCGAGGAAGTTGAGATGCTGGACTTTCACCGATAGCTCGTTGGTCTTCGTCCGGAAGACTGTGCCTTCTACTGATACCCAGTCGCCGGCATCGAGGTTTTGATAAAGCAACCATTCGCGCTCACTGAGGGCGTCCTTGCGACAGTACGCCTGAATGCGAGCCGTTTTTTCGGAGAGGACCAAAAAGGCGGTTTTCCCGAACTCGCGAATGGTCAGAATGCGGCCCGCGATCTTGACGTGCGGCTTTTCCGCCTCCAGCTCCTGCGCCGACTTGCCGCCGTACTTCGCGACGACATCCTCAATCGTCTGATCGATGTCCGCGCGGGTCGGGTAAGGGTCGAATCCGAGGTCGATGATGCGCGCGAGCTTGTCGCGGCGAACGCGGATCAGTTCGGATTCGGGGACTTCCTCGTCTTGCAAAGCGCCGCGAATTCTACAGCGGCGGCTTTGGCGGCGGCTGCTGCTGCGCCGGGTTCGTGATCGGCGCGGTCGGAGGCACGATGGCTGTCGCGGGAGGCTGCGGCGACGGCGCCGGCTCGAGATTCGGCTGCGAGTAGCCGGTCGGCGTCGCGTAGAACTGCGTGCTTTCGCGCGCGTGCTCGTTCGGATATGCGCGCATCAGCGCGAGATCGACCAGCTTGCTGTCGAGGATGCGCGGATTCACACGCACGTCGAGCAGCGAATGATTGATCGTGAACGCTCTCGCGTAGTAGGTGATGGCACCTTCAGTGTTGTGGCGCTGCTCTTCCATCAGTCCGAGCTGGAACAGCGCTTCCGAAAAACCCTTGCGATACGCGACGGCGCGGTGGTACGCGAAGCTCGCGCCCGGATAGTCGCCGCGAGCCTGGCGGACGAGTCCGAGGTTGTACCAGGCGGAATAGAGATGGGGATCGGCGTCCACGGCGCGCTCGAATTCGACCTCGGCGTCCTTTGGAAATCCCTTTTGACGCAGAAGCTGTCCCAGCCGATTGTGGAGCGCCGCCGAGCGCGGATTGGCGCGAAGACCGTTAATGGTTTGCTGGATCTGCGCATCGAGCGGATTGTTCGGATCGAGAAATTGCTCGATGAAAAGGCGGCTGGCGTACGGATTTTCGTTGCGATGCATGCGCAGGCCGGCGCAGCCGAAGAGCGTCGCCACCGCCGCCGCCACGATCAGGGTTCGTCTCATCATGATTCCTGGATAGGTTTCGCTTTCAGCTTGACTTTTCCGTCGACGACATCGACTCGGAAGCCGACGACATCGACGTTGTAGCGCGAGCGCACCGCTTCGCTCTGTTTTTCGACCATCGAGCGAAGCTGTTCGAAGGTGAGGTTCGGCGATTTGCCGAGCTTCCGGTGTTCCTTTTCGATCTGGCTGTACAAGTCGCGGATCGCCTCGCCGTTCGCACCGGGCACCATCTTTACATACGAATCGGCGGACCGCGACGTTACGCGCTGCGCGGACGGGCGGCCGGTGCCAGCTTCTTCGCGCGGCGCCTCCAGCGCGGCCTGTCGCCGACGGAAATCGAGCGGGCCCTCTTCGCGCTCCCGCATCTTGCGTCCCCACATTTCGCGGAACTGGTTGTAGCGGCTGAGGAGCTGGTTGTAGCGGAAGCGCCGCGAGTTCTCGCGCATTTTCTGTTTGCCGAGCTCGAAGATGTAGACCTCGAGCTGATGGCGCTCGTGCTGCGGGGGCATCTTGAGGCTGCCCAGGAAGAACATCTCGTATTTGACCTTGAGCTTACGGATGTCTTCCTCGAGCTTGTCGAGCTCATCATCCTTTTTGACCATGTCTCAGCGAATACAATACGCGCATCTGCGACATTCCTCATCCCTCCGAAGCATCCCCTCGGTCGAGCGGATTCTCTCGGGCCAGGCCTTCGCGCCGCTGATCGCGGAGTTCGGGCGCGCGAGAGTCAAGGATAGATTGACGGCCCATCTCGACGAGCTGCGCGCGTCGGCCAGTGCGTTCGACGAACGATCGGCCGCCGATGCGGTTCGCAGCGCTCTGCAGCCCTCCGTCGCGTCGTCTTTGCGCCGGGTCATCAACGCCTCCGGCGTCATCATTCACACCAACCTCGGCCGTGCGCCAATCGATCCGGCACTGTGGGCGCGCGCCGGCGAAATCACCGAGTGCTATTCGAATCTCGAATTCGATATCGAGGCCGGCGAGCGCGGCGCGCGCGACGCGCACCTCGAATCGCTGTGCAGAACGCTGTTCGGATGCCAGGGCGCGCTGCTCACCAACAACAATGCCGCCGCAGCACTGCTGCTTCTGGCCGCGATTGCGCCGAAGCGCGAAGTGCTGGTGTCGCGCGGCGAGCTTGTCGAAATCGGCGGGTCGTTTCGCGTTCCGGACGTCATACAGCAAGGCGGCGCGAAGCTGCGCGAAGTCGGAAC
>QHVX01000413.1 GCA_003222375.1 Acidobacteriota bacterium | reverse complement strand
CGCCGACGATCGCGGACCTCTCCGCGATCCGCGACCTGCTGCTGCGCGAGCCGGTCGTGTGGGAGCGCGACATCTCGCTCGAGCACGGCGGTCTTCTGCCGAAGGTCACGATGTACCTGTCGCTGATGCGCGCCCTGGTCGCGAGCGCCCTCGGCCGCGCACGCCAGCACGACGTGGCCGCGTGGGATGACCTGCACGCGGCGTGGAACCTCACGAAGTCACTCGACGGACATCCACACCTCGTCTTGCGGATTGTAGCGATGTCGATGACGCGCGCGATCAACGCCGTCGCGTGGAAGATGCCGCTTCCCGTGCCGGAGTGGTTCGACGAGGTGCAGAAGCGCGACCTCGTGCGGCCGCTGTTCGAGACGCTGCAGTACGAGAAGTGGCGGACGTGGAGGTACCAGAAGTTCCCAGTGAAGCCGTTCGCCGAGGCGATCGATCGTGAGCGCACCTTCACGGGTGAGCTCGCCGCGCGCGATCTCCTGTCGCACGTAAGTCGTGACGGCGTCGTTTCCGGCGACCGGGTCAGCGAGCTTCGTCAGCTTCCGTGCGGCTTCATTCTCGTGCTGCGGCGGATACCGATCGGGGACCGCGGCAAGCGGTCCCAGGCCGTCGGGCCACGGCCGTGCGGCCGCGGCGGCAACCTCGTCCCCCGCCCAGAACCACGACGCGACATAAACCGCCGCGCCCAGCACGACAAGCATGGTCAGAGCTTTTTTCATATGACATTAGAATCGCGCGCCGAAGACTCTCATGGCGAACGAAGTGGGTGCACAGTACACGGTGAATTGCCGAAATTCGCCGGTTAGAGTTGGCGTCCCCAACGGGATTCGAACCCGTGTTGCCGCCGTGAAAGGGCGGTGTCCTAGGCCTCTAGACGATGGGGACGTTCGGCTGCGTATGCGGCGCGACTGCTTCGTTGCGCTCGGCCGGCCTCCTCGACGTACTGATTTGTACGTCTGCGTCGGCCGGCCTTCGCACGCCTTGCATTCGCGCCGCCTACGCAGCCTCACACGCCTTGTAGCACGACTCTCGCGAATACTGCTTCGTTGCGCCAGCGCACCTCGCGTTCGCTGTAGCACTGACAACCGAGAATGAGAACCGACAACTTTTTGGTGAGCCCGGTAGGGATCGAACCTACGACCAACTGGTTAAAAGCCAGCTGCTCTACCACTGAGCTACGGGCCCGTTCGACTTCGCATGCGGCTCATCTGCTTCGTTGCGGTTGCTCGCGCTCGTCGACGTACTGATTTGTACGTCTGCGTCGGCCGGCCTTCGCACGCCTTGCATTCGCGCCGCCTACGCAGTCTCACACGCCTTGAAACACGGGCGGGCAAGATACGGGCCGCTTTCCAAGGTGTCAAGAACGACTAAACTCCGCGGGTGTGGAAAACATTCTCAGCGGTTTTCATGACCGTCTTTCTCGCCGAAATGGGTGACAAGACTCAGCTCGCCACGCTGCTCTTCTCCGCCGATCGCGAAACGAACAAGTGGATCGTGTTTGCAGGCAGCGCGAGCGCCCTCGTCCTGGCCGCGGGAATCGGCGTGCTGATCGGCGCGCAAGTCGAGCGCGTTGTGCGGCCGCAGATGTTGAAGCTGATCGCCGGCGCGGGATTCATCGTCATCGGATTGTGGACGATCTTCTCGCGGCAGGTATGATCACGCGATGCTTTTGGCACTCCTGCTCGCGACACGTCTCGCCACCGGGGCGATGCTCGATCCGATCGGCACGCCGCGCAAGGTCGGCAACTTTCCGCTGGCAATTGTTCCGTCGCCCGATGGCAACCAGCTCGTGCTCCTTCTCAATGGCTGGCGGCAGCAGGGAATTCAGGTCATCGATCGCGCCGGCGGCGATGTCCTCCAGACCATCGAGCAACCGGCCGCGTTCCTCGGCCTGACATTCGCTCCCGACGGGCGCACGCTCTACGCGTCGGGCGGCGATGACGATGTCATCTACGTTTACCGATGGGAGGGTGGCCGGGCAGCCGCCGACGGAACGATCGCGCTGCGTCCTCCGAAAAAACATTCGAAGGATTCAGCCGCGTCCTATCCGGCCGGGTTGACATTCTCTCCCGACGGACGATTCCTCTACGCCGCTGAGAGCCTGGCCGATACGGTCGCCGTGATAGACGTTGCAAAACGCGCAGTCGTGCAGCACGTTGTCACCGATCGCTATCCATACGCCGTGCTCTCCGATCGCAACCGAATCTACGTCTCGTGCTGGGGCGACTCGACGATCGACGCATTCACGCGTAGCGAAAACGGACTCCTCTCGAAACGATCGCGAATCGCCGCCGGACGCCATCCATCGGCTCTGCTGTTGAGCGGCTCGCGACTCTACGCAACCTCCGCGACGACCAACACCATTTCGATCCTGATTCGCCGCCGTCGGGGCCGCACGAGGGGAGCACGCCTAACGCGCTCGCGATGTCGCGCGACGGCAAGCGTCTATTTGTAGCCGAGGCCGACAACAATGCCGTGGCGGTTTTTGAGGTCGCGACTGGCAAACTTCTCGGCCGCATCCCGACGGAGTGGTATCCGGCCGCGCTCGCGAGAGTCGGATCGACGATTTACGTCGCGAGCGCAAAGGGCGCCGGCTCCGCGCCCGATCCCGGCCGCGTTCAACCTGGAGC
>QHVX01000409.1:3529-5368 GCA_003222375.1 Acidobacteriota bacterium | reverse complement strand
GATGTCGGGTTTGACCTCATCGATGACCGCCGCAATTTTTCGAATGTGATTCGGATCGTAGAGCTGATCGTGGCCCGCGATGTTGTAAGTCATCACCAGTAGAGGTCGCGTTTGCTGTGGATATCCGATGCGCTCCGGGTAACTGACAATTTGCCCTTGTTCGTCGCGCGTCAGCAGGCGAAGGTTTGGATCAACAGGCTTCGGCCGGCATTCGCCGCTGCGGATCGTGTAGACGGCGAACACGCGGTACGTGATCCACAAAAGGAGAATTAGCGAGAGAACAATAATCTACCGCTTCTTCGGCATGCCGTCCTCGGCAATAGCGAGAATGGTGCCTTTTCGTCAGGACGATGCCGCTTCGTCGACGAGAACTCGGACATTGGAATGCGTCCCGAGCGCCGAAGCTGGAAAATCGCCGGCTTGCGTGCCCGATCGCAGTCGCGCGATTGCGTCCCGCTTCTTTGCACCGCTCGCCAGCAAAACAATCTCGCGCGAGTCGAGAATGGTCGCGATTCCCATCGTGATCGCGTGCGTCGGCACAGGCTGATCGAGAAAAAATGCGGCGTTCGCCTTTCGCGTCGATTCGCTCAAGGCAACGACATGCGTGCGTGAGTCGAACGGCGTGCCTGGCTCGTTGAAGGCGATGTGACCGTTCGATCCGAGTCCGAGGAACGTGATTCCGAGTCCGCCGGCGGACGCGATCGAGCGCTCATATCGCGCGCACTCGACTTTCAAATCGGGCGCCATGCCATTCGGGATGTGCGTGTTCGCAGGATCGATGTCGACGTGCTTGAAGAGATGCCGTTGCATGAACGCGAAGTAGCTGCCCGGATGATCGCGCGGGATGCCGACGTATTCATCGAGATTGAACGCTACGACGTCGCGGAAGCAGCGATATTCGCGCGAGCAGGCAGCGACAATCCGGGAGTACATTCCGAGCGGGGTATCGCCGGTCGGCAATCCGAGAATGACCTTCGGATCGGCGCGGATCGCGTCGAGAAGAATGCGCGCCGCCCCTTCGGAAAGAGCGTCATAGTCGGGAAAGGTCTCCCAGTTCATAGAGAAAGGCAGAAGGCAGAAAGCAGAAGGCGGAAGGAGGGGCTGATGCACTTCTGCCTGCTGCCTGCTGCCTTTTGCCTTCCTTTCACCTTAGTTCTCTCCCGCGAACAAACACGCGCGACACGTCGAATTTCGCAGTAAGGACGACCAGATCGGCGTCGTAGCCGGCAGCGATCCGGCCCTTGCGATCGCCGATCCCCAGAATTCGCGCAGGAACTTCGGTGGCCAGCACCATGTTTTGCACCGCACGCTGCATCGTGAGCGTGCTGCCGGCGAGCGTTCCGTTGCCGAGGCGCGCGCCACCGCTCTCCGTGACAGTGAATTCGTGATCGTAGAGTTTGTATTTGCCTCGAGGCATCCCGGCCGCGCGAACCGCGTCGGTCACCAGCGCAATCCGATTCGGCATGGCCAGCGTCGCAACGCGCAACACTGCCGGATGAACGTGGATCCCGTCCGCGATCAGCTCTGCAGTCGCAGCCGCTGAAACCAGCGCTGCTCCGACGACGCCCGGCTCGCGATGATGCATCCCCGTCATGGCGTTGAACAGGTGCGTGAAATGCGACGCGCCCCATTCCAGCGCGGCGACGGCGTCGCTGTAATCGGCAGCGGTGTGCCCGATCGAGAAGACGATCTGCTTGCGGAAATGTTCGATCAGAGCGCGGACGCCTTCGATCTCGGGCGCGACGGTGATGATGAATCGCAAATGCGGCGCTTCGTTGATGAGCGCGCCGATCTCCTGGATGTCGGCCGGACGGATCGATTCGACGCTCTGCGCGCCGG
>QHVX01000409.1:0-3378 GCA_003222375.1 Acidobacteriota bacterium | reverse complement strand
GTCGGCTCCATCCATGAAATCGGCGCCGTCGCCGCCGTGAACGTGAATGTCGATGAGTCCCGGAACGATCAGGTCGGGGATGCGCGTCGCATCCGCGGGCGCCTGCGCAAATTCGCGAATCTCGCCGATTTGACCATCCTCGATCGTGATCAGCGTGCGCTCGCGGATCGATCCGCCGACGAAGGCCCGCCCCCACAGACGCTGCGTCGTCATACGCTGATCTTACCGAGGACCGTTGGCCGGCCGCCGGTGGCTCCGGGGATGTTCGTGTTGAGGCCGGCGATCGCATCGTTGGCGATGATGGCGAGCGCGATCGCCTCCTTGGCTTTGCCGTTGATCGAAAGATCTTCGTGCGACAGAACCTGACAGGCCGGCAAACGATCCGCGATCATTTTCATCAGCGTTGGATTCTGCGATCCGCCGCCGCCGATGATGACTTGATCGATCGGGCCCCGAGGCAGGACGAAGTCGCGATACGCGCGGGCGATGCTCTCGGCAGTCAGAGCCGTCACTGTTGCGATGAGGTCTTCGATCGCGACTTCGTGCGCTTCCGTCATCACCCGCCGCGCGAATTGAGTGCCGAACAGTTCGCGGCCGGTCGTTTTCGGCGGAAGTTTTCGAAAGTACGGATCGTCCATCCAGACCTCGAGCAGCTCCGTATCGACGTGACCTTTCGCGGCCAGCGCGCCGTCTTTGTCGTATTTGAGTTTGCCGCCGGTTGCGACCTCCGCCAGCGCGTCGATCACCATGTTTCCGGGGCCGGTGTCAAAAGCGATGACATCTTCCGGCGTCGCCCGGGGCGGCAGGTACGTGACGTTGCCGATTCCGCCGATGTTCTGCACGCAGCGTCCCCATTTCTCATCGCGCAACAAAACCCAATCGGCATACGCGATCAGCGGCGCGCCGTGACCGCTCGGCGATGACCGCCGATTGACCGATGGCGAAAGTCGACCGGGTGCGGATCGGATGGCCGAGCCACGCGACGTCGACTTCTTCGATCACCGGATGCGGATCGTGCCAGATCGTCTGGCCCGCGCTGGCGACCAGATCGATGTCTGCGGCGGAGTAGCCGTTGTCGGCCAGGAGGCGCTGCACGGCGGCCGCGAAGACTTCGCCGAGGAGAAAATCGAGCTGGCAGATCGCATCCACGCGTGCTTCGGCCGGATTGAAGAGGCGGAAGATTTTCGCGCGCAACTCGGTCGGAAACGGGTAGCTGCCGAACGCGAGAAGCTCGACGCGCGAGTTCTCGCCGTGCCCCGCGATCTGAACGAGGGCCGCATCGATGCCGTCGACGGACGTTCCCGACATCAACCCGACCACCAGCCGCGATTCTTTGACCGCGATGTGCAGCAACCGCCCGACGCGATTCACGCCTCGAGCACCTCGCGAAGCTTCCGGCCTTCGAGCAGCTTGCGGGCCTCATCGGGCGGCAGGCGTTTTCTCGCGATGACCGTGGCGACCTTCACGTTGCCGTCCGCGTCGCGCAGCGCCTGCACGGCGATCGGCCGCGCGACATTCGCCGCTAACTCGACCATGCGGACGGCGCGATTGCGGAGTTTCTCGTTCGTCGCCGGCATGTCGATCATCAAATTCGAATAGACGTGCCCGAGCTTGATCATGACCGCTGTCGAGATGGCGTTCAAAACCAACTTCTGCGCGGTGCCGGCTTTCAGCCGGGACGATCCCATGATCACCTCCGGGCCTGTGTCGGGAACGATCGCTATGTCGGCATCCTGCGCCAGCGGCGAGCTCGCGACCGAGGTGATGCCGACTGTCAGTGCGCCGATCATGTTCGCCTTTCGGATCGCGGCGACCGTGTATGGCGTGGTGCCCGACGCAGCGATTCCGACCACGGCATCGTCCGCCACAACATCGCGTTCGATCGCTTCAATGGCGGCGTGTTCGTCATCCTCCGCACCTTCGACAGCCGAGAAGTACGCGCGCTCGCCGCCGGCCATCAACACCCGAACGAGCGAGGAGTCGATCCCGAACGTCGGCGACAGCTCGGCGGCATCGAGCATTGCGATGCGCCCGCTCGTGCCGGCGCCGACATAGAACATCCGGCCGCCATGCGACATCCGATTGGCGATCTCGTCGACCGCGTGCGCGACGCGCTCAGCTTCCGCGGCCACCGCCGGGGCCACGAGCGCGTCCTGCTGCTGGATGATGCGGATGATTTCGAGAGTCGAACGCCGGTCGATGTCGAGACTGGCGTCGAGCCGGTCCTGACTCATAGTCTGCACGATATCATCACGCAAACATGCCCACCCTGATGCAGAAAATCCGCCTCGCGATTCGCGGATGGAACCGCCGCCGCGACGAGAAACAGCGGGAGTTCCTCGCGAAGAACGCGGTGTGGGCGCCGGCTTCAGCCGGCGCAGCCGGGCTGAAGCCCGCCTCCACACAGAAACACGTCGACATGGATGGCCTCACCGTCGCGTACCTCGACGCATCAGGCCGCGCGCACTACCTCGATATCGAGACCGGCGATGTGGTCGAGTCGGCGGAACCGGGCGCGCGCTATCGCCGAATTCCGTCGCAATCTGAAAGCGCGGATCGGCAGGCGTTCATCGAAGCGCAGGACGACAGCGGTACACGTGCGCGGCTCGAGTCGGGTGATTTTCGGAGCGAAATCGCACGCGATCGCGCGATCGAACGCGCCTGGTACAACTTTCGGAACGACCGCGCCATCGCCGCGATCGAGAAGTGGTTAAACGAGAACGGCGAAAAATAAAAAGCCGCGCGTTTCCGCGCGGCCGGGCTGTGTCAATCGATTTGAGTTTAAGGCAGCGGGAAAGGAACGTAGTTCGGCCTGGCCGGCGTCGGTACGATTTCGATTTCTACGACCTGCAGTTCCGGCACGTGCATTTCCTCAGGCTTGGGCGTTCGATCACGTTTGGTTTCGTTCTCGTTTACGCCCTCTTCGATCCATTGTTCACTGTCATATATCCACATAGGGCGTCCTTTCTCTGACTGCGCGCCGGCATCGCCGGCGTGCCATAGTGGATTTCAAGGGCCCTGCCAAAGCGGCCCGCGCGCAAGCCTCTCATTTCCGTGAGGTTGTACGGATGAATTCGGCAGGATGTTTTCGGAAGCGTCCTCGCTGGGACTCAGCGTCGTCCAGCGGAACGGGCAGTCAGCTCTGTCTTCAAGTGCTCAGCCAGCTTGCGATACGCATGGCCGCGGTGGGAGACGCGATCTTTTTCTTCGGGAGTCATTTCGGCGAATGTTTTCTTCGATCCCCGCGGTTCGAACCACGCGTCCCATCCGAATCGCTGTGCACCGCGCGGCTGCACCAGAACTTCGCCGCTGCATTCGCCGCAGAAGACGTGCGATTCGACGCCGTCCCAATAGCCGACGCAACACTCCGCTTTGGCA
>QHVX01000075.1:8632-9397 GCA_003222375.1 Acidobacteriota bacterium | reverse complement strand
GAAGAAAATCACGGTACCGATCAGGCCCCCGACCCAGCCCCAGTGCCGCATCACGCTCGATGTCAGTCCGTAACCGAACATCGCGAGCGTCCAGCCTCCGAAGTAGAGGCTGACCAGCAGGCAGCAGTTCACGAGCATCGCGGAGTATTCCGCGAGCATGAAGAACGCGAACTTCATCGCGGAGTACTCGGTGTGATAGCCCGCCACGAGCTCCGACTCCGCTTCCGGCAAGTCGAACGGCGTGCGGTTGTTCTCGGCGTTCATCGACACGAAAAAGATGAAGCACGCCACGATCTGCGGGATGAAGTTCCAGGCGTTCTGCGCCTGGTAATCGACGATCTTCACGAGATCGAGGCTGCCGGTGATCATCAACACGCCGACGATCGAAAGGCCGAACGGCACTTCGTAGGACACCATCTGCGCCGCGGAGCGCAGTCCGCCCATCAGCGAATATTTGTTGTTCGACGCCCACCCGCCGAGGATGATCCCGTACACGCCGGTTGAAGTGAGAGCCAGGACGAGAAGAATCGCGACGTTCGTTCGTGCGGCCACAAACGTCGGCGGCGGCCCGAACGGAATGAGGCAGTAGACGAGGAACGTGGGAATCAAGGGAAGGATCGGGCCGAGGAAGTACGCAACTTTCTCCGCGCTCGACGGAACGATGTCTTCCTTCAGAAGAAACTTGACCGGATCGGCGATGATCTGGAGCAGGCCTTTCGGCCCGACGCGATTCGGCCCGAGTCGCGCCTGAACGAAGCCGAGAAG
>QHVX01000075.1:0-8601 GCA_003222375.1 Acidobacteriota bacterium | reverse complement strand
CGATGATGAACGCAACCAGGAATTTGACGAGAGGCCAGACCAGATACTGCATCCAGGGGTTCATCGCGCGCCCCTTGAAGGCAGAAGGCAGAGGGCAGAAGGCAGAAGTGTTCTGCGCCAGACTTCTGCCTTCTGCCTTCTGCCTTCTGCTTTTCTCATCGGTCCACTTCCCCCAGGACGATATCAATTGTCCCAATGAGTGCCACCAGATCCGAAACGAGGTGTCCCTTGGCCATCACCGGCAGCGCCTGGAGGTTCACGAACGATGGCGGACGGACGCGAAGGCGATAGGCATTCTGCGTTTTGCCGTCGCTGACGATGTAGTAGCCCAGCTCCCCTTTCGGCGACTCGATCGAGTGATAGACCTCGCCTTCCGGCGGACGAATCACGCGCGAGATTTTCGCCTTGATGTCGCCGGCCGGGGTTGCCTTGACCATCGGGATGCACTGCCGAAGGATTCGATTTGACTGCCGCATCTCCGCCATGCGCACGAGGTAGCGATCGTATGTGTCGCCGTTTTTTCCGACCGGAATCTCGAACTTCAGATCGGAGTAGCACTCGTACGGCTGCGCGCGGCGTAAATCCCATTCGAGACCTGTTCCGCGAAGCGGCGGACCGGTGATGCCCCACTCGATGGCTTCCTCCGGTGAGATCACGCCGACGCCGACCGTGCGTCGCTTCCAGATGCGATTGTTCGTGAGCAGCGATTCGTATTCATCGACGGCCGCTTCGAATTTCCCGGTGAACGCCTCGAGATCATCCAGCCAGCCGGGCGGTAGATCGTCCGGCATGCCGCCGATGCGCATGCAGTTGAGCGTCAGGCGCGCGCCGCAATAGGTCTCGAACAGATCGAGCACCTGCTCGCGTTCGCGGAAACAGTAGAAGAACGGCGTCATCGCGCCGATGTCGATCGCGTGCGTCGCGAGCCACAGCAGGTGCGATGAAATCCGCTGCAGCTCCGACAGCATCACGCGCATGATCTGCGCGCGCTTCGGGATCTGCCCGGTGATGCCCATCAGTTTCTCGACCGTTTCGACGAAGCCGAGGTTGTTGGTGGCGGCGGCGACGTAATCCATGCGGTCGGTGTGCGGGATGCACTGCGGATAGGGCATGTTCTCGAAAAGCTTCTCGGTCCCGCGATGGAGATAGCCGATGATCGGCTTGGCGTCGATGATCCGTTCGCCGTCGAGCTTCAGCAACACTCGCAGCACGCCGTGCGTCGACGGATGCTGAGGGCCGAAGTTCACTTCCATTTCGTGGACGTCGAACATGGTTACGTGCCGGCTGCCGCGAGCAGCTCCTTCAATTTCATTTCCGTTTCCGCTTCACCAGGTACGCACAAGGTCGGATCCTTCGACTCTCCGGTCGCGAGCGCCGCAGCGTAGCCTTCACAATCCCATCCGCAGGCTGTGCAATCGGTCTGCGCCATGGCGGCGAACAATTTGTCTTTGAGCGATCCGGTTTTCGCCAGGTCGAGTCGCTGCGGCATCGGCATCTCCGGGTCATGCCACGGCGCTTCCTCGGTTGGCTTCGCGGTTTCGGCGACCTGACTCGCGAGCTCGGGCGCCGGTGGTTGCTGCGTTCCCGCTTTCGCGCGAGCAGAAATGGACGCAGCCGGCCAGGTGCCGTAATGCTTCCACTCGCCTTTGTACATGTTGACGTCTTTGACGTCCTTGCCGGTCGATCCGGCTTTCGGTCCGCCGCCTTCGGGAAAAACCTCGGGATAGATGCGCGCGCCGGTGTCGATGCCGCGCACCGGAAAATCTTTTCGCAGCGGATGGCCGTTGAAGCCTTCCCACATCAAAATGCGCTCGAGATTCGGATGGCCGTCGAAGCGGATGCCCATCATGTCGAAGGTCTCGCGCTCGTGCCAGTTGGCGGTCTTCCACACCGAAGTCACGGACGGAACCACTCCGTCCGAGAAGACTTTCAGACGGATGCGCGCATTCTTGCGGAACGAGTAAAGCATGTAGGCGACGCCGTATCGCGCTCCGGTCCAGCCGGGATACTTCGAGTAATCGACGCCGGTGAGATCGACGAGATAGCTGAAGCCATCCTCTTTGAACGCAGCCGCGACTTCGCGGATGCGATCGGCGGCAACATTGAGCGTGATCTCGCCTGCGAATTCTTTCGCGCCGGTGATGGCCTCGCCGGAACGCGCGACCGCCGCGGCGACCAGCGGGTCGCGTTTGATTTCGTCGGCAGTGCGTGCTGGGGATGCTGTTGCGGTCTCGGCCAACTAGGCTCCCTCGAATTCCTTTCCGGCCGCTTCCATCAGACTCTTGAGCATGTCGAGTGTTTCGCTCTCACCGGGTACGCAGAGCGAAATGTCTTTCGTCTCACCAGTCGCGATCGCCTCGGCGTAGCCCTCGCAGTCCCAACCGCACGCGCCGCAGTCGGTCTGCGCCATCGCCGCGAACAATTTGGTTTTCAGATCTCCGCCCTCGGCCATCACCATGCGTTCGGGCAACGTGAGGTTTTCGTTGTGGAAGGGAACGGCCGGCGAAGCGCCCGCTTCCGGAACGACTTCGGGAGCGGCGGCTTCCATCACGGCTGCGGTGGTCGTTGTTGTTTCGGTTGTCGCAGCGGCAGCGGGTGCGGCGGCGGCTTTCGGCGCGGGCTTCGGTTTCTCGGCCGCAGGCGCGCGCTTGACTCCCGACACCGGCGCGGGCTTGAGTTGCTCGATGCGCAACGCCGGACCCTCGTGCACCGGACGCAGCGAATCGCGGACGGCCGCGCGCGCGAAGTCGTACGATTCGCCGCCTTTGCGCAGCACGTGCATCTTTTCGATTTTCTTTTGCAGCTCCATCAGTCCCCACATCAAAGCCTCGGGACGCGGTGGGCAGCCGGGAACATAGACGTCGACGGGAAGAAGGCGGTCGACGCCCTGGGTGACGGCGTAGGTGTCATATGGACCGCCGCAGGTGGCGCAAGAGCCCATGGCGATCACCCACTTCGGCTCGGGCATCTGGTCGTAGAGGCGGCGGATGATCGGCGCCATCTTCTCGACCACCGTTCCCGCCACGATCATCAGGTCCGATTGGCGTGGTGTGGCGCGAAAGACCTCCGCGCCGAATCGCGCCATGTCGTGACGCGGATCGAGCACGGCCATCATCTCGATCGCGCAACACGCAAGGCCGAACTGCATCGGCCACAGCGACGACTTCCGCGCCCAATTGAAGAACTTGTCGACTTTGGTGGTGAGAATGTTGCCTGCGGTTCCGGGCGCGAAATCGAAACGGTTCTCGATCAGACCCATGAAAGGACCTTCCTCTTCCAAGCGTAGAAGTAACCGATCAGCAGGATCGCGAGAAAGACCGCCATCTCGACTGCGCCGAACCATCCGAGCTGCTTGAACCGGATCGCCCACGGGAAGAGGAAGACTGTCTCGACGTCGAAGATGATGAAGAGCACGGCGATGAGGAAGTACCGCACCGAGAAGCGGTGATCGAAAGCGTACGAGCTGGCCGGAACACCGCACTCGTACGGTTCGAGCTTCACCTTGTTCGCGCGCGACGCCCGAACGAGCGGCGCAAGGACGAACAGCGTCAAAACCGGCAGTGAGAGAACGATGAGTGCAGCTACCAGCAACACCGAGTAGTTGGCCATATTTGCTGGTCAGCGAGACCGCGGTAATTGTAAACGGCAGACGGGTGGAGTCAACCTAAGCGTTTTCTTCATTCTGCGTTCTGCGTTCTGCATTCAAAATAGCTTCCGCTGAAATGACCACCCCGCCTCCGGGACGCCCTTTCCCTGCACCAGGACTCTGATGTCTTCTCCGATTCCATCCGGCAGGATCAGCCGCCGAGCATCCTCACGCTGTTGGCGGACTTCGAGCGCTTCGTCAGCAGTCCCGGCGCGGACGTCGTCGAGCGGCGCGAGGAGCTCATGCTCTGTTGCTCCAGCAGCGAGGAGGAACTTGGCCTGCCGATCGAAGAAGAGCGTTTTGAATCCACTGCGCTCGCCGGCGCGCTCGAGATCGCTGAAGTTGATGTGCGCGGTCAGATCCTGCTCGCCTGCTCTCGCGAGCAAGTCGCGAGAGACCTGATGTCCCGAATATGCCGCCGCGGTTCCGAATTGCCGAATACGTCCCGAGAAAAGCTGTTTTTCGGGATAGCCGTAATCGAACGTCACGATCAAGCCGCGCGTGACGAACCCGCAGATCTCCTCGTACAACGATTCCCAATCGAGAGAGACGTCGACGAATTGGCCGTCGCGCAACTCGACGCCGCGCTCCGCAAAGTAGTCGTCATATTTCGCCTCCGCCTCGTGCTCGCTCCAATCGAGTACGCCGTCGCGTTCGGTCACCCACAGCTCATGAAGATGTTCGCCGCGCATCACGAGGCGCGCGAAGGGGAGCGCATCAAACAGCTCGTTGCAGATGACCAGCTGCGCATCGCCGCGAGGAACCGCGGCGAGTGAGGTCGCGAATTGGACGCCGTCGCGATGTTTTACTCGCTGCAGCGATCGATCAACTCCCCAGAAACGCATCGCGTTCGGCTTGTATAGAGAATAGATGAGCGAGCCGTCGCCGCAGCCGATATCCACAATAGTGGACGTTTCGCCACCCACAAATGCCCCAAATTCGGAAATTAGCAGGCTCAGCGCGAACGAAAATACCGGGCTGATGTGAGGGGAAGTGACAAAATCGCCGGTTTTCCCCACCGGGGAGCCCTCTCGGGCGTAATAGCCGAGCTCGGGATAGTAAAGTGCAACTTCCACGAAATCGCGGAACGGTAAGTCGCTATCTTGGAGCATTTTGTGCAATGGGCCGGCGAGGGAACGCCCGGAGCTCATCCGGTGATCGTACACCCTCTGCTGTGACATGGATAACGAATTATTTGCATGGATGGCATCTCAGTTGCGATATCTGAGGGTCGGTCAATTCAACCAGGAGGAGAAAATGAAAAAGTACATCGCAATGATTTTGACTGTGCTGTTGGCTGCTCTGCCGACATTCGCGCAGACAGTCGATGATCACTCGAAGGCCAAGAAGGGCGCGGTGATCGGCGGCGTAGCAGGCGCAATCGCCGGCGCAGTCATCGGAAACAACCGAGGACACCACAGCTCCAAGCGTGGGGCAGTGGTCGGCGGCATTGCTGGAACGGCCGCTGGCGCAATTGTCGGCGCCATGATGGATAAGCAGGAGCGCGAGCTCCGGCAGATCCAGGGTGTCGACGTCACCCGCACAGCTCCAGACGAAGTGAGTGTGACGGTCAAGAACGAAGTGCTCTTCGACTTCAACTCGTCTGCGCTGCGACCGGCCTCGCGTGATTCGCTCCGCGACATGGCGAACGTGTTCCAGAAGTATGCTGATACGACGCTCTATGTTGAAGGACACACCGACTCGATCGGATCCGCGTCCTACAACAAGCGCCTCTCGCTCCGGCGAGCTGATTCAGTCGCCAATTACCTCGAAGAGCTCGGGGTGAGAAGCGGCCGCGTCAATACTTATGGTTACGGCAAGTCACAACCGCGTGCGACCAACAGCACGGCTGCCGGCCGTCAGTTGAACCGCCGCGTCGAGATTCACGTCCGCGCGAACGCGTCCTAACGCTGCGGTAAAAGTAGGCGCTCCCTTCAACGGGAGCGCCTTTTTTTCTTATCTTTGTCCGGAGGCAGTAAATGATCCGTAAAGCAGCGGCCCTTCTCATCGCCACACTTTTTGCTCTTGCCTGCGCGAGCAGCAACCCCGATGATCCGAATCAAAAAGCGAAACGCGGCGCCGGCGTCGGTGCGGCCGCGGGAGCGGTCGTCGGCGCGATCATCGGCAATCAGTCCGGCAATCCGCGCACGGGCGCGGCGGTCGGCGCAGCGATCGGCGCTGCCGCGGGCGGTGCCATCGGTCATCGGATGGACCAGCAGCAGAAAGAGCTGCAGCAGATCCCCGGTGTCGAAGTCACGCGTCCCGCTGAGAATGAGATTGCGGTCCAGCTCACCAACGACATCCTCTTCGATTTCAATTCGGCAGCGCTCCGGACAGAATCGCAGCAGACGCTTCGCGATCTCGCGACCAATTTCCAGCGGTATCCCGATGAGACCGTGAGCGTCGAAGGACACACCGACAACGTCGGCTCTCCTGAGTACAACCAGGGGCTGTCGGAACGCCGGGCGTACAGCGTCCGTGACTATCTCGCGAGCCAGGGTGTGACCCCATCGAGAGTCTCGGCGATTGGCTACGGCGAGGCGCGACCCAAGGCTTCGAACGACACGCCCGAAGGCCGCCAGCTCAACCGCAGGGTTGAGATCCACATTCGCGCGACGCAAAGTTAAGGATGGAGGGGCGTGTTACAATCCGCGCCCCAAATATCCCGCCCCCGTGATTCGCGGCGGGATCTTCACCGCACTCACGGAGGAACTATGAAGTCTTGGATCACGCGCGTGCTGGTCCTCGCCACGCTTCTAGTCTGCGTCGGCACCGTCGCGCATGCAGCGGAGGCGACCGCGGCGCGGACGGAGGCGAATCTGGTGCTGCCGGATCTCCGTTCGGTCTCCTTTCTCGGCATGACGGGACAGTCCCTGCTCATCGGCGGGCTGTTCGTCTGCATCCTCGGCGGCGTGTTCGGGCTGGTGATGTATGTGCGCCTTCGCGGCCTGCCGGTACATCGCTCGATGCGCGACATCTCTGAGCTGATCTACGAAACCTGCAAGACGTATCTGATCACGCAGGGCAAATTCATCGCGGTTCTGTGGGCGTTCATCGCCGTGATCATGGTCGTGTATTTCGGCGCGCTGCGCCATTACGACGCGCTCCGCGTGATCACCATCGTCATCTTCAGCATCGTCGGCATCCTCGGCAGCTACGGCGTGGCGTGGTTTGGAATCCGGATCAACACCTTCGCGAATTCGCGATCGGCATTTGCCTCGCTCGGCGGAAAGCCGTTCCCGACGTATGCGATTCCGCTGGAAGCCGGGATGTCGATCGGCATGCTGTTGATTTCCACCGAGCTCGTGATGATGCTCATCATCCTGCTCTTCGTTCCGCGCGACTACGCCGGTCCATGCTTCATCGGTTTCGCGATCGGCGAATCGCTCGGCGCGGCCGCTTTGCGCATCGCGGGCGGCATCTTCACCAAGATCGCCGACATCGGATCCGATCTGATGAAGATCGTCTTCAACATCAAGGAAGATGACGCGCGCAATCCCGGCGTCATTGCCGACTGCACGGGCGACAACGCCGGCGACTCGGTCGGCCCGACCGCCGACGGCTTCGAGACCTACGGCGTGACCGGCGTCGCGCTCATCACCTTCATTCTGCTGGCGGTTGTCGATCCGACCGTGCAGACGCAGCTCCTGGTGTGGATCTTCGCGATGCGCGTGCTGATGATCATCACCGCTGCGGTTTCATACTGGCTCAACGCTCCGATCGCAAACGCCCGGTTCAAAGACTCACTGAGCTTCAACTTCGAGACTCCGCTCACGACACTCGTTTGGATCACGTCCATCGTGTCGATTGGCGTCACGTATGCGATGTCATACCTGCTCATTCCGACTCTCGGCGGCGACAACACCATGTGGTGGAAACTCTCCAGCATCATCACCTGCGGCACACTGGCGGGCGCGATCATCCCTGAGCTCGTAAAAGTCTTCACCTCGACCGAGTCGCGCCACGTCCGTGAGATCGTCACGGCCTCGCGCGAAGGCGGCCCTTCGCTCAACATTCTCTCCGGCCTCGTCGCCGGTGACTTCAGCGCCTACTGGATGGGCCTCGTGATCGTGCTGCTGATGGGCATCGCGGCGTCGATCAGCAGCCTGTTCCCGGCCGGCGTCATGATCGCGCCGGCGGTCTTCGCGTTCGGTCTGGTGGCCTTCGGCTTCCTGGGAATGGGCCCGATCACGATCGCAGTCGATTCCTACGGACCGGTAACCGATAACGCCCAGTCGGTTTTCGAACTGTCGCAGATCGAGACGCTTCCGGGAATCGAGGAGGAGATCAATCGCGATTTCGGATTTCGACCTTCATTCGAGCGCGCGAAGGGCTACCTGGAGGCCAACGACGGCGCGGGCAACACATTCAAAGCGACCGCGAAACCGGTGCTCATCGGCACGGCCGTCGTCGGTGCGACCACGATGATTTTCTCGATCATCGTGCTGCTCACCAACGGCCTGACGCGCGACATGGACAAGCTCTCGCTCCTCCATCCGCAATTCCTCCTCGGCCTGGTGATCGGCGGCGCGATGATCTACTGGTTCACGGGAGCATCGACGCAGGCCGTTTCGACCGGTGCCTATCGCGCAGTCGAATTCATCAAGCGCAACATCCGGCTCGACGCCGGCGCGGAGAAAGCGTCGGTCGAGGACTCGAAAAAAGTCGTCGAGATCTGCACGCAGTACGCGCAGAAGGGCATGTTCAACATCTTCCTGACAGTCTTCTTCGCGACGCTGGCGTTCGCGTGCTTCGAGCCATTCTTCTTCATCGGATATCTGATCTCGATCGCCCTTTTCGGTTTGTATCAGGCGATCTTCATGGCCAACGCCGGCGGAGCCTGGGACAACGCCAAGAAAATCGTGGAAGTCGAGCTGAAGGAAAAAGGCACACCGCTGCACGCGGCGACCGTCGTCGGCGACACAGTCGGCGATCCGTTCAAGGACACTTCGTCG
>QHVX01000074.1:9529-13598 GCA_003222375.1 Acidobacteriota bacterium | reverse complement strand
GAACGAGCGGCGACGATTGCAGAACGTGCTCGACGGTCGCGGCTCGATAAAATTTCCACGCCCATTCGATGAGACTTCCATCCAGGCGCGGCTTCATGTAGAACGGACTCTCGGGATTCCACATCCACTTCAGCGCGAGGCGAATCGCGCCCGGAGCTGCGAGCGGCACGAAGTGACTCGGCGTGATCATCCCGGCGTTGCCGTAGGAACATCCGAGGTCGGACTCGGACCCGCGATCGCAAACGGTGACGCGATCGCCGCGCTCCGCGGCGTAGTACGCGGTGCAGAGTCCGATGACGCCTCCGCCGACGATGAGGATGTGCTTGCTCATGGGGTCATGGGGTGCCGATTCCCCAGCAAAACGGATCGCGCTCGTCGAGAATCAACGTTCCTTCGCCGTTGATGAAGGCCGAGCCGCGGATGGTCGGGCGGACTGTGTTGTCCACGATGTCCACGTGCCCTTCGAACAGGCTGCCGACGATGCTCTCCTGCCGCCAGATTTTTCCAGGCGCGAGTTTTCCGTCCTCGTAAAGGCATGCCATCTTCGCGCTCGTCCCGGTGCCGCATGGCGAGCGGTCGTACGCTTTGCCGGGACACAGCACGAAGTTACGGCTGTCGGCATCGCGTCGCCGCGGCGGGCCGAACAGCTCGATGTGGTCGATGACCGCGCCATCCTTGCCGGTGATTCCTTCCCGCTCGAGGCCCTCGCGGATCGCCCATGTGAGGTCGGTCAGCGGCTCGACGTTGGCGAGATCGAGATCGTTACGCTGCTGACTGACCAGGAAAAACCAGTTTCCGCCCCACGCGATATCGCCGGAAATGTGATCATTAATGTGTACATTTTTTCGATAGCGGTAACTCGGGACATTGCTAACCGACACATCGCCGGAATCGTGCAGTTGCGCTGAAACAGCGCCGACCGGAGTCTCGATCCGATGTACGCCCGCCTCGAGCCGGCCGAGGTGCGCCAGCGTCGTGATGACGCCAATGGTCCCATGGCCGCACATGCCGAGGTAGCCGACGTTGTTGAAGAAGATGACGCCGGCGGCGCATGACGAATCCTGCGGATGCACGATGAGCGCACCGACGACGGGGTCCGAGCCGCGCGGCTCGTTGACGACCGCCGAGCGGTAGCGATCGAAATCGCGACGGAAGCGCTCGCGCCGATCGGCGAGCGAGCCCCCACCCAGATCCGGCCCGCCCTCCACAATCACGCGCGTCGGCTCTCCCTCGGTATGCGAATCCACGACACGGATCCGTTGCATCGGACGATGAGTATACGTTCACGAAAATGGCCCTGAAATCCACGCCTGTGGATGTTTCGGAATTGCGAACAGCGGTTTCTCTACCACTTAGCTCCGTGTCTCATCGGCAATGCCCCTGCAGCGTGAGTCGCAAGTCATCGGAGGAACTATGAAACGTGCCCTCGGTTTACTGATCATCCTGCTCGTTGCATGCACCTCACTGCCTAACAAAACAGGCTCTGTACGCGGAACCGTCGCCGATCGGGAAGGAAATCCACTTCCGGGCGTAACGGTGACGCTGGGCCAGCAATCGACCGTCACCGATCCGACAGGCCATTACGAATTCAGAAATGTCCCTCCCGGGAAATACGAATTGCGGATCCGGCTGGAAGGCTTCGCTGAGAAGAAAATGCGCATCGCAGTTGCGGACAAGGATGTCCGCCGCGACGCGAAACTCTCATCCGGCGTTTCGGAAAGTATCACCGTCACTGCTGCCGAGAGCCCTGGCATCATCGGCCGAATCGTGGGCGGGATCGCAGGCGGAAAAGTGCAAGCGCTTCAGATGCCTGCCGCCGTCCCGATGTCGTCGATCGATCGGGAATCAACCGCTGAATACGCAAAAATCGCCGAGAACGGATTCATCGACACAAAAAACGAGAAGACCACCACCTTCTCGATCGATGTCGACGGCGCTTCCTACGCGAATGTCCGCCGGTTTCTGAACGCGAACATGCTTCCGCCGGCCGATGCCGTTCGTGTCGAGGAAATGATCAACTACTTCACCTACAGCTATCGGCAGCCGAGCGATGGGCGCCCGTTCAGCGTGGCCACCGAGGTCGCAGGCTGCCCGTGGAATCCGAATCACCGCCTGCTGCGCATCGGCATCCAGGGCAAAACGACCGATCAGTGGAAGCTTGCGCCTAACAACCTCGTGTTCCTGCTCGATGTTTCCGGATCGATGATGCCGCCCGAGCGGCTGCCGCTGATCAAGTCGGCGTTTCGGCTCCTGGTGGAACAACTCCGCCCCGAAGACAGCGTGGCCATCGTGGTTTACGCAGGTGCGGCGGGGGTCGTCCTCCCTGAGACTTCGGGCGCCGACAAGCAGACGATTCTGTCGGCACTCGATCAACTCCAGGCCGGCGGATCAACCGCCGGTGGCGCCGGAATCGAGCTGGCTTACAAAACCGCCGAGGAAAATTTCGCGCCTAACGGTAACAATCGCGTCATCCTCGCGACCGACGGCGACTTCAACGTCGGCATGACCGGCGAGGCGCTGATCAAAGTCATCGAAGAAAAACGCAAGAAGGGAATCTATCTGACCTGCATCGGAGTCGGCGACGACAACTACAAAGATGCCTTCATGGAATCCATCGCCGACAAGGGCAACGGAAATTACTACTACCTCGACAACATCAACGAGGCGAAGAAAGTCTTCGTCCATCAACTCCAGGGAACGCTGGTGGCCATCGCGAAGGACGTGAAAGTGCAGCTCGAGTTCGATCCGCGCGTGGTGACGTCCTATCGTCAGATCGGATACGAAGATCGCGCGCTCGCCAACAAAGATTTCGAAGACGACACCAAGGACGCCGGCGAGCTCGGGTCGGGCCATTCCGTCACCGCACTTTACGAAATCGCCACGGCCGGCCGCGGCCAGATTGCCGAGCTGCGTCTGCGCTACAAAGATCCGCATGCAGATTCGAGCCAGTTGATCGCCTCGCGCGTTGTCGACGACGGCCGCAGCATCTACGAGTCGTCGCCCGATCTGCAATTCGCGACGGCAGTCGCCGAATTCGGCATGCTGCTCCGGAAGTCACAATACAAGGGAAGCGCGACGTATGCCGACGTGCTCGCTCTTGCGCGTGCGATGCGCGGCGCGGACCTCGAAGGCTATCGCGACGAATTTCTGAGGATGGTCGAGACCTCGCGCACGTTGTCGGGCGAAGCGCCGCAGGCCATCGCGAGGCAGTGATGTCAGTCGCGAATATGCAACTCTGTCTCGCGGCGATACGCCTGCTTCGCAATCAGATCCGTGATCACGACGCGCAGCTTGTAATCGCCGGCGGGCAGTTTCGAAACGTCGATCGGATTGCCGAGGCCATAATGTCCGGGCACGCCCTTGAGGGGAGTGGCGATGGCGGGAACGGGCGGGCCGGAAATCGCGGTCGGACCTTCGAGCGTCGTCTTGGTCGTGACGTGCGGCGTGCCGTCATCGGCGATCGAAGGATTCCGCAGCTCCGCAAAAACCCACACCTCCTCCGTCTTTCGAAATGAGGCGTCGGGTTTCGGAATGACCTTGGTGCCTCCGAATGCGAACGGATCGAGCGGCCGCTGCGCTGTCTTGAGGATGTAGACATCGCGCGACAAGATCAGGCGTGACATGCCGGCAGAGGCTGGCGCAAGTTCTTCAGGCTCGAGATCGACGCGCGTCATCGCAATGATCTCGCCCCGGCGCGCAACGCCGAATGTTCCGCTCGATTTCTTGAGCGGAACGACCAGCGAGCGTTCGATGAAGAAATCATCGTGCGAGAGTTGCACCGGCAGCGTTTCGTTGTAAGTCGCGATGCGATGGCCGGCGTTGTCGTCGACGGCTCCGAAAAACATCAGCGGGTCGCCAAACTGCAATACCGGGCCTGGCGGCAATACGAGCTGCAGCGCGATGAACGGCGTCCCATCCGCTGCTACGAATTCGCCCCACGCTGCACTGAGTGAGGGCCCGTTGCCCGGCTGATAGTGATCGAGTGCGTCGCGGAATTTCGGATTGAGAAGCGCCCGCGCGTTCGCATCGTACTCGTGGCGAGCATTGACGTTGTCTTTCAGACGCTCGT
>QHVX01000074.1:0-9500 GCA_003222375.1 Acidobacteriota bacterium | reverse complement strand
ATTTCGAACGGCAGCTCGTCGTCAGAGGCGGCTGCCTCCCGCTCGACGTTCCTGTCGTCCCAGTCGCGCAGCGTGTCATCCGTGTCGATATTGTATGAGCGAATGTCTTCCATGACCTCATCTCTCCTTAGTGTGGCGAATCAGAAATTCGCCACACTAGAACTGCGCAGCCTCGGTCGAGCCGTCTAATGCGGTCGTCGAGGCTTGTCCTGAACTGATCACTTTCATCACTTCGTCGAAATAGCCGGTGCCCACTTCATGCTGATGCTTTGTCGCGGTGTACCCGTGTTCCTCGGCCGCGAACTCCGATTGCTGCAGCCGCGAGTAGGCCGGCATGCCTTCTTCCTTGAACTCGCGGGCCAGTTCGTACATCGAGTAGTTGAGTGCGTGGAAGCCGGCCAGCGTGACGAATTGGAACCTGTAGCCCATGGACGCCAGCTCGCGCTGGAATGCGGCGATGGTCGGGCCGTCGAGTTTTTTTGCCCAGTTGAATGACGGCGAGCAGTTGTACGCCAGCATTTTCCCGGGATAGACCTTGTGCACTTCCTCTGCGAACCGCCGCGCCTCGTCGAGGTCGGGCGTCGATGTCTCGCACCACAGCAGATCGGCGTACGGCGCGTACGCGATCGCGCGCGCGATCGCCATGTCGAGTCCGCCCTTGATCGCAAAGAAACCTTCGGGAGTCCGATCCCCGTTGATGAATGGCTGATCGCGCTCGTCGATGTCGGTGGTCAGCAGGGTCGCGCTGTTCGCGTCTGTGCGCGCGACGACCAGCGTCGGGACGCCCATGACGTCGGCTGCGAGGCGCGCGGCCGTCAGCGTTCGAATGAAGCACGACGTCGGCACCAGGACTTTGCCGCCCAGGTGACCGCACTTCTTCTCGGAAGCCAGTTGGTCCTCGAAGTGAACCGCCGCCGCCCCCGCTTCGATCATCATCTTCATCAGCTCGAAAGCGTTGAGCGGCCCGCCAAAGCCTGCTTCGGCATCGGCGACGATCGGCGCGAACCAGTCTGTTTCGTGGCGGCCTTCGCTCGAATCGATTTGATCGGCACGCTGCAGCGCCTGATTGATCCGCTTGACGACTTGCGGGACTGAGTTCGAGGGATACAGACTCTGATCGGGATACATCTGGCCGGCGAGATTGGCATCGGCGGCCACCTGCCATCCGCTCAGATAGATTGCTTTGAGCCCCGCGCGCACCTGCTGCATCGCCTGATTGCCTGTCAGTGCGCCTAACGCGGAGACGAACGGCTCTTCGTGCAGCAGATTCCACAGCCGTTCCGCTCCCATCTCGGCGAGCGTGTGCTTGATCTCCACGGATCCGCGCAGGCGCAGCACGTCCTCGGCGGTGTAGTCGCGGGCGATTCCGTCCCAGCGCGGATCGGTTTCCCACTGGCGTTCGAGCGCGTTCGGATCGCGCAGCGCGTGCAATCGTCTGGTCATGGTTTTCCCCCTTGCTCCACTTTCAAGAGTTCGTCGTAAGCCGGAATGGTCAGAAAATCGGCGAGCTCGTCGCTCGCGGTCAGCCCATCGAAAAGCGCGGCGGCCGTTTTGACATGCGGCCGGTCGCCGATCGACTTCAGTTCCTGATCGCGAAGCTCGTGATAAAGGTCGAGTGTGATCGGGCGGCCGTCGTCGAGCCGCGCACCGTGATGCATCCACTGCCAGAGCTGCGTGCGCGAGATCTCGGCGGTCGCGGCATCTTCCATCAGATTGAAAAGCGGAACGCATCCGAGTCCGCCCAGCCACGCTTCGAGATATTGGATGCCGACGTTGATGTTCTGACGCAAACCCTTTTCGCTGATCGGACCTTCGGGCACAGACAGAAGCGCCTGCGCCACAACTTCTTTTCCGCCTTTCCGATCGATCTGATTCGGTCCCTTCATCCCGGCGTCGAAGACTTCCTTCGCGAGCGCGACGAGTCCGGGATGCGCGACCCAGGTGCCGTCGTGGCCGGCGTTCACTTCCCGCTCTTTGTCGGCGCGGACTTTCGACATCGCGGCATCGTTCGCCGCGTCGTCGTTCTTGATCGGAATTTGTGCCGCCATCCCGCCCATCGCGTGAATGCCGCGGCGATGGCAGGTCTTGATCAGCAGGTCGACATAGGCCTTGAGGAACGGCTTCTCCATCGTCACCAGCGCGCGGTCGGGCATCACGAAGTCGCGGCGCGCTCTGAATTTCTTGATGAAGGAAAAGATGTAATCCCACCGGCCGCAGTTGAGGCCCGATGAGTGATCGCGCAGCTCCCACAGGATCTCGTCCATTTCGAAAGCCGCCAGGATCGTTTCGATCAGCACCGTCGCGCGGATTGTTCCGACCGGGATGCCGAGCTCGCGCTGCGCGCGGACGAAGACATCGTTCCAGAGCCGCGCTTCGAGATGCGACTCCATCTTCGGCAGATAGAAATACGGTCCCGTTCCGCGGCGGATCAACTCCTGCGCGTTGTGAAAGAAATAGAGCCCAAAATCGAAGAGGCTCGCCGAGGCCGGTTGACCGTCGACGAGAAAATGTTTTTCGAGGAGATGCCATCCGCGCGGGCGCACGACCAGCGTCGCGGTGTTCTCATTCAACTTGTACGACTTCGTCGGCGTTGCGAATTCGATCGTGCGGCGCACGGCGTCGCACAAATTGAGCTGGCCTTCGATGTTGTTCGACCACGTCGGCGTGTGCGAGTCCTCGAAGTCGGCCATGAAAACGTTCGCGCCGGAATTCAGCGCGTTGATGATCATCTTGCGGTCGACGGGGCCGGTGATCTCGACGCGACGATCCAGCAAGTCCTTCGGAATCGGAGCGACTCTCCATTCGCGATCGCGGATCGATCGCGTCTCGGCGAGAAAATCTGGCAGCTTGCCGGCGTCGATCTCGCGCTTGACGCGTTCGCGTCGCGCGAGAAGCTCCTCGCGGCGCGGATTGAACTCGCGATGCAGCTTCGTCACGAACTCAATCGCCTCCGGAGTAAGGATCCGATCGACCCCGGCCTTTTGCTCCAATGCCATCGGCATGTGTAAAGGATGAGCACGGAGCAGGCCAAGGTCAACAAAACACGCCTCAGCAGTATGTTAGGTTGTAGACTGTTGTCAAATCGTGAATGTAAAGTTGTAAATGGAAGTAAATTTGCAGGGTAGCCGGGAGGTACGATGGCTGTTCTCAGAATTGGAAACAAGGTCCGCAGTCTTCGCCGCCGCGATGGCATGACGCAGACGCACCTCGCCGCGCAGCTCGAGATTTCGCCGAGCTATCTCAATCTCATTGAACACAACCAGCGACCGATCCCGGCGCATCTGCTCGTGAAAGCTGCGCAGATCTTCAAGGTCGAGCTCGCTGCGTTTGCTGACGACAGCCAGGCCCACCTCGCGGCCGATTTGCAGGAGATCTTCGGCGATCCGCTTTTTGAAGAGCATCCGCTGACGACGAACGACGTGCGCGATCTCGCCGAAAATAGTTCGACCGCGCGCGCCATCGTCTCGCTGTATCACGCGTATCGCAGCTCCGTTGAATCGACGCGCGCGTTGGCCGCGAAACTCTATGATGGCCGCGATTTCCTCGGCGTCGATCCCGCGCACTTTCCATCAGAAGAAGTCAACGACGTCATTCAGTCGAATCTCAATTACTTCCCTGATCTCGAGAGCGCAGCCGAGCGCGTGGTCGCGTCGGGGCAGCTCGACCGCTTCGATATGTACCGCTCGCTGGTCGGCTATCTTCGCGACAAACACGGAATCGAAGTCGTGCTCACGCCGGTCAGCCGCGACGGCGGCATCATTCGCAAGTTCGACCCCGACCGCCGCGTGCTCTCCATCTCCGAAGTCCTCCCGCCGTGGAGCCGCAACTTCCAGATTGCGCACCAGATCGGATTGATCGACGCGCAGGACGCGATCCAGCGCGTGATTGCCAACAACGAAAAGCATCTGACGGCGCCCGAATCGCAGCGCCTCTGCCGCGTCGCGCTCGCGAATTACTTCGCGGCGTCGCTACTGATGCCCTACGACGAATTCATGAGATGCACCCTGGAGATGCGCTACGACGTGGAGTTGCTGCAGCACCACTTCACCGCCAGCTGGGAGCAGGTCTGCCACCGGCTGACCACCTTGCGCAAGCCCGAGGCGTCGGGTGTGCCGTTCCACTTCGTCCGCGTCGACATCGCGGGCAACATCTCGAAGCGTTTCAGCGGGACCGGTATTCGATTCGCACGCTTCTCGGGATCGTGTCCGCGCTGGGATGTCCACGCTGCATTCCTCACCCCGGGCCGCATCCGGACGCAGCTCTCGAAAATGCCTGACGGCACTGCCTATTTTTGCGTCGCGCGAACGATTCGTAAGAGCGGCGGCTATCGATCGGGCGACACGCTCATGGCGGTCGGCATCGGATGTCCGGTTCGCGACGCGCGAAAACTCGTTTACGCCGACGGCGTCGATCTCGAGAACCTCGATGCCGCAGTTCCGATCGGCACAACCTGCCGCCTTTGTGAGCGGCTCGATTGCGACCAGCGCGCATTTCCGGCGCTGCAGTTCGGGATGACGATCGACGAAAACGTCCGCGGCCGATCGTTCTTCGCGCCGCGCTAGTGGCGACACCTTCGGTTTACCGCTTTTTCCACGGCGTGGAGATTTGCTCCACAAGGTGAAGAAAAAGCGGTAAACCGAAGGTGTCGCCTAGGTCGGAAAACGGTACTGCAGCGCGCGGCGGATCTCGTCGAGCTCCTGCGTTTCACCGGCGCCTAACGGCTTCGATATCTCGATCGGCTTGTGCTCCGGGTCGGCAAAGGTGATGACGCAGTAGTCGGCGCCGGGTGGTTCGATGACATCCGCGATTTCGTCGGGATTGCGCCCCAGCTCGCGAATGGTCTCCCGCGCCATGCGACGGACGCGATCTTCGAAGTCAGTCATATCAGGCGTCAGGAGCAAACCTGACGCCTGATCGTTTTAGGCCGGCTGTTTTGCGCAGTATTGATCGAACGCCGCGACCAGATCGGTCGCGATGTCATGGGCCTCACGCCCTTCGATTTGCCACCGTTCCACCATCTTGACGAGCTCGCCGTCGCGGAACAGCGCGATCGAGGGCGACGAAGGGCGATATCCGACGAGATACTTCTCGCGGACGCGCGCGGTGGCCTCGCGATCATTTCCGGCGAACACGGTGATCATCCTGTCCGGCCGGACGTCGTGCTCGACCGCCATCGCGACCGCCGGCCGCGCCATTCCGGCTGCGCATCCGCAGACAGAATTGACGACCACCAGCACCGTTCCCTTCTTCTCGCCGAGGACGGCGTCGACTTCTTGGGCCGTCCGCGTTTCTTCAACCCCGAGACGCGTCAGTTCTTCGCGCATCGGTCCAACTATGCGTTCATCGTACATGGGTCAAAAGCCTCCAAACCTCTCCATCATACTCAATGCGGCTGACTCGGGTTGATCTGCAGTGAGCTGATCATGGCGTTTAACACGTTGCGATAGTTGTTCGCTTCCCTGTCGGGCGTGATGAACAGTAGATAAAGGAGATGTTCGTCGGAGAGCTGCCGAGTTACAACCGTAACGCGTTCGTTGATGCCCGTCACGGGATCCGTCCCGCGCAGCGTCGCGGCTAGTGCCGTTCCGCCCGAGAGACGCAGTTGCTGCGCATTGTTGCTTGCCAGCCGCAGATACGGGCTGCTGCGCTGAATCTCCGAGAGCAGATCCTGCGTCGCCTCCTGCAGCGAGATGTTTCCATACGACTGGTTTCCAAACGGGTCGTAGTGATTGATCAACGCGCCGTAGATGACCTCTGAACTCCCATCCGCGTTCCCAACGCCGCCGGGAGGCGCGATCGTCACGCCGACAGTGCTCGACTCATAGACCTGCCAGTTCGATGGATATGAAATGCGATAGACGCCCGACCGGCTGGTGTACGAATTCAACGAATTCGAAGGCGCAGGAACATTGACATTCGCCGGCTCCGAGGAAGTGGTGCGCCTTCGCGAGCCGGTCGAAGAGGTCGTTGCCGACGACTGGGCGATCTGCTGCGACGTCCGCGCGGCACCGAAACTTCCCAGGCGGCTCTGGATCGCTTGAAGCTGCGCGACATTCTCCGTGGGCCGCTCCGCGACCTGCAGGAGTTGCGCTTCCTTCTCGATGCGCGCAATGCGATCGGGCGGCGCAGGGTGGTCCGACAGGAAGTTCGTCTTCTTCGATGGATCGACGCGCTCGAGCGTCTTGAAGAAGTTGACCATGTCAACCGGCGTGTAGCCCGACGCGGTGAGGATCTGGGAACCGCGGACGTCGGCCTGCGTCTCGATGTCGCGGCTGTATTTCAGAAAGAGCGCATTGAGTCCGAAGCCGCCGATGGCGTTGATGATCTGCGCCGTTCCCTGCCCGACTTTTCCGCCCAGCAGGCCGCCCAGGATGCTGATTCCGGCCTGCGCGAGATAGGCCTTCGACGCCTGATGCGTACCGTGTCGCAACGCGACGTGCGAAATCTCGTGCGCAATCACGCCGGCGACTTCGCCCTCGTTGCGGGCGTTATCGAGCACGCCGCGATTGATGTAAACGAATCCGCCCGGAAGCGCGAAGGCATTGATGTCCGACGCATTCACGACGCGGAACCGATACTGGAACGCCGGTCCGCCGGCGTTGGCAGCCAGGCGCTGGCCAATTTGATTGACATACGCGTTGACCTGCGAATCATTCAGGATTGGCAGTTGCTGTTCGGCTTCCACTACCGACTGCTGCCCGACCTCGACGTCCTGCTCCGGCGAGAAGAGATTGAATCCCGGTTTGATCTTTGTTTGCGCATCGGCAATCGCGACGGTCAGCAGGAAAGTGATCGCGACAAGCGAGCGCGTCCATTTCTGGGTCATGGTCGTCCCCCTTTGCTCAAAAGCATTTGCAAAGGGTTGCATCCACTGTGCCGCTACGGCCTTCGCACCGCGCGCGAACGAAACATCAGAAGCAGCGCCGCCAGATCGCGGGAGTCGATCACGCCATTCTGGTCGACGTCGCACCCCCAACTTGCCCTGAATGCACCATCCTGCGCCGTCGATGTTGGATGCGGACCGCCGTCAGCGAGCTCCTGCGTCAGGGCAGCGAGGTCGGCAGAGTCGATCAGGCCGTCGCCGTTGCAGTCGCCCGGCTGCGGCGGAATGAGCCGCTTGATCGCATTCGAGGTCACGAAGAAAACGTCGCCGGCGGCGGTCTGCGCAACATCGATGACCAGTCCCTCCCCCGAGACGACTGCAATCGGATCGGGAAACGGCTTCGCGTCGATATCAGGGATGTAATAGACGCTCTTCGTGACAAAACCGCCGAGGAGATAGCCGGACTTGAAGTACGGATTGCAACCGTTGACGGCCACAATTCCAGTCGGCGCGACGATGATCGGAAATGTGTAGATCGGAGGGACTGCACCCTCGATGGGCGGGCCGTTTCCCATTGTGAACGGCCAGCCACAGAAATCGCCGGCATGGACGATGTTGATCTCGTCGTCGGCCAGGTCGCCATTGTCGGAAGCGATCAGACGCTGCTTGTTCGGATCCCAGGCCATATCGAACGGATTTCGGAAGCCGCGCGCGAATTGCTCGACCGATCCGTCGGGACGGATTCGAAAGATCTTGCCGCCGTTCCATTCCGGAAGCGCAGCGATTGCGCGGCCGCCATAATCGCCGATTCCCACGAAAATCGAACCATCGGCCGCCACTGTCGGGTTGCCGCCGTGGTGTTCAGGCGGCGAACCGCGCACGGGCAGGTCCTTGTCACATACAAAGGATTGAATGACTGTCTCTGTGCCGCTCACCAAATCGATCGCGGATAGGACATCGGACACTTGTCCCGGAGTCGTGTAATGCACTATGGCCGTATTGTCGTCGCGCAATGCGACACCGAGGAGACCGGAGTCGCCGATTGCCAAAGTGTTCACATGTGACACAAGTGTGCTCTGGCCGTTCAAAAAGCGAAACAAATTACCGTTCGTAGTTGTGTAATAAATCGTTCCATGCGAGTCGATTGCGATCGCACTCGCAAATCCGGCAGTCGTGCCAACGGTCTGTACACGAAATCCGGGCAACACCGCGGCGGAAAGAGCGGAAGCGACAAAAAGAAGTGCGAGAGGGGCCCTCATCAACTGCTCGGGCGGCTAGGAAGTATCGTGCCACGGACCCGACGGAACCCGAATCGATTTCTCGCGTATGTATGGATACGCGGGACGTGTGAACTGGCAAAAACGTGATAGCGGCGCGCAGTGCCGCATTGGACAATCGACGCGGAGCGCGGGGGGACGCGAGCGATGATCAGGCACGAACATCGACGAGGACCCGAGATGGCCGAGATGTTCACCCTCAGGCCGGCCGGAGGGCCGATCTGGAAGCAGATCGAGGAAACCATTCGCCGCGTGATTTCGTCCCGGCAGCTCCGCGCAGGCGATCCCGTCCCCTCCGTCCGTCAGCTCGCGCGAACGCTTTCCGTCACGCCCAACACGGTTGAACGCGCGTACCAGCGCCTCATCGCCGCCGGCGTGCTGATATCGCGTCGCGGACGCGGAACGTTCGTCGCCGAGATCGCCGACGCCGCGAATTCATCCGGCCGCGAGCAGATGCTCCAGGAAGCGGCGATGCGGTTCGCCGCGATGGCCAGCGCGGTCGGCGCGCCGCTCGACGAGGCGGTCAACGAGTTGGAGGCGGCTTACAGGCGGCTGGACGACGTCTCGTCGGCCGCGCAATGATCGTGACCGCTGGCCTCGCGCCGCAAATACCAGTTTCCCCACTGCCACAGGAGCTGTAGCACCGGCATTGCCGCGACACCCCAATCCGTCAGCGCGTACTCCGTGTGCCTTGGGCTCACGGTCTCGGTTCGGCTGATCAATCCCGCTTCTTCCAGCTCGCGCAACTGATACGTGAGCACTTTGGCGGTGACTTCGGGAAGCAGCGATGCCAGCTCGCCGAATCGGCGCGGGCGCTGCTCGAGATACCAGAGGATCGACAGCTTCCACTTCCCCGCAAAGATGCTCATGCCCGCGTGCAACGAGCGCTGTACAAGGGCCGGATGCGAATCAAAACGATACGGCGGCTTTTCAGGGTCGCTGATGAATTCAACTTCGTGCGCGAGTTCAGTCATCGTGAATTTGGAGCCCGCCGGAAAAGCCGGCGGGCTCCACTTGTAATCAGAAGTTCACACGTGCTCCAAAACGCCAGATTCGGGGGCTCTGCAGCTCTTCGATGTGGTTTCCAACGGGGTTCGCACCTTCGGGGCCGTCAAAGAACAACAACGTCTCGCGTTGCAGGACCGTGCGCTTGTTCGGCACATTGAAGAGGTCGGCCGAGAGCGTGAGGCCCACGCGATTCATGAAGCGGAAATCCTTCGCGGCTCGCAGATCGACTTCGTAGACATTCGGGAAACGAATGCTGCCGATCTTGTTCAGGACCACGTCGTCCACTCCATTGTCGACGGTGACCTCATCACGCCAGACCTTCGGATAACCCTGACGGGCAGTCAAACTCGCGCCGAGGCTGAAGTCCAGCGGCAATTGATACAGGCCGGTCA
>QHVX01000411.1 GCA_003222375.1 Acidobacteriota bacterium | reverse complement strand
TCGTCGTGGGCGGGGCGGTGGCGGACACCGCCAAGTCCGAGCTCACGCCGATCCTCCTGACGCAGACGTCGGCCGAGCAGCCGGCGTCGTTCGAGAATTGTCTGCTGTCGGGTCAGCAACCTGTCCGCACGGCGGCGGTCGAAAAGCCGAGCGCAATCGTGATCTTCGTTCGCGATCCCGATGCATCGGAAGCGATCCACGCTCTCGATCCGACCCGTCAGATGCGCAGCGGTTTCTTCTCGCAAAGTTCTGCGCTGCGATCGATTGCGCTCGACATCGGGACATCGATGCGGATGCTCTGGCCGATCCCGAAAAGGTTCGTCGAGCCGCAGAGGCAGAGAACCGCGCTGCTATTCGATGCGTCGGTCGATGCGAGCGCGTCCACGCTCGGCCTTCCGTGGTTCGTCACGCGCGAGTACAGCGGCCGATACGTCGATGAGCCGCGGATGTTCGTCGATGCGGTGGCCGTGGCCGGATTGCGAGCGATGTCGGAATCGCGCCGGCGCGCGGTGGTGCTGATCCTCAGCAGCCACAGCGACAGGAGCGCCAATGATCCGCGCTCTGTGCGCCGCTATCTCGCCGACATCGGCGTGCCGCTGTTCGTGTGGTCGCTCAGCGGACCGCGCCCCGACCTCGCCGAATCATGGGGCGAAGTCGAAGACGTATCGTCGACGGCCGGCTTGCGTGCGGCTGCCGAGAGACTTCGGGCGAATCTGAATTTGCAGCGGATCGCGTGGGTCGATGTCGATCCGCTTACCGCCCTCCGCCTCCGCGCCGACCCGCGGTGCGGGATGGCGGCCGTTGCGCGACTCGGGATGTGACTTTTTCGTGAGCTGCAACGGCGTTGACGTAGTTGACGAAGCGCTTGAATAGCTTCTCGCTCGAGTCGGCCGGCTTCACCTCTCCCGACAAATCTTCGACATAGCGGTTCGCGGCCAACTGCAGGCGCGAATCGCGCGTCAGCATTTGCACCATCATGTCCGAGACGGCGAACTGCGTCGGCGGTGTGATGCCCAGCGCACGCGCGGATACCAGGATCGCTTTGCGGGTCTTCGGCGCGAGCTCGCTGACCGAACCGACCAGCGTCGTCTCGATGTGCGATGCCATGGGCGTAATGATCGTGATCGCATCGCGCGCCGGGTTGTAATTGTCGGACGCATTGATGATGCCGCATGTTGCCGGCAGAAAGAGACGGTCGCCGTTGTATGGATCGAGATCGCTGTAGATGTACGGCCGCAGCAGGCGGCCCGAGTTGCACGCGCTGATGATGATGTAGAAAACGCCCTCGGGTTCCAGACGCTCCTGCAACGCGCCGACCGAGATGTAAGAGCGGTCGGCAGTCGGCGCGTAACTCTTCTGCAGTTTCAAACCGTTCCCGTTTGTGCCGTGCGTCTCGAGGACGAGAGCGTAGATGCGGCGATCGGGATGCTGAGCGTTGTGCTGATGGATCTGATCGATGACGCGCGACCAGTCGGCTTCCTGAAAACATGCGAAGCCGAGGGATTGATAAAAACGACAATTGCCGGGGACGCTGAGATCGGGACTGAACACGACGCCCACGCCGCGCCCGATCTCACTGATCTTCGCGGCAGTGGCGTCCGGCCAGGCGGTCCCGAGGAGCCGCAAACCTTCATGATCGGCGGACGCCGTCTGCGTCGCGATAACGAGCAGAACAGTAAGGACCAGGAGCCTTCGCATCTGCCCGGTTTCCTGCAAATGGTGAGCCTCTTGCAGTCGCGCCCGGCGATTCATCATCCTGAGCGATAGCGAAGGATCTCCGCGTAAGAGATCCTTCGCCGTCTTCGCGGCTCAGGATGACGCCGGAATCTGGAGGTTTTGATGTTTACAGTGATCGGGCGCTTCTCTCCGCAGGTGTTCGCAGTGTTTCGAATCGTGACCGGTCTACTCTTCGCGTGTCACGGAGGTCAGAAGCTTCTGGGATGGCCACCAGGAGGTCCGCCGCATCCGCTGCCGCCGCTCATGCTCATCGGCGGCATCATCGAGCTTGTCGGCGGGCTGTTGGTGGCGGTCGGTTTCCTCACCGGGATCGCCGCGTTCATCTGTTCCGGTGAGATGGCGGTCGCCTACTTCATGGTGCACGCGTCGAAGGGCGGGCCCATCGCGGCGCACGGAGCGGGCATCTGGAGCGTCGACTCGGTGCTGCGGCGTCGAACGGCGGTCGTTACGACTTCGTGAGCTGACGCAGCGCCGCCTTCAGAACCGCCGAGAACTCGGCGTCGGATCCGAGTTGTCTTCGCGCCGCCTCGATCGCGCCGTCGGCGTCACGCGGGCGATATCCGAGGTTCACGAGGGCGGAGTGGACGTCGTCGTCGACGGAGAGACGCGACGGCACTGCCGCTTCCGCCCGCGCGGCCTCTGGGAAGACGAGTTTGTCGCGGAGCTCGAGACAGATGCGCTCCGATGTTTTCTTCCCGAC
>QHVX01000408.1:1979-3317 GCA_003222375.1 Acidobacteriota bacterium | reverse complement strand
CCGTCGCCGATGCACTCGCGGATCTCGTCGCCGGTTTCGGGTGACACGATGATCGCGATGTCCTCGATGCCGGCCGCCACGATCGCTTCGATGCCGTAGACCAGGACCGGCTTGTTCGCGACGGGGATCAACTGCTTAGCGGACGTGTACGTCAGCGGGCGCATGCGCGTGCCCTTCCCGCCCGACAAAATCAACCCCTTCATCGTTCCATTGTGTGACATCGAAGTCCTGAGTCCTGAGTCCTGAGTCCTGAGGGCGGGCAGGACTCAGCACTCAGGACCCAGCACTCAGGACTCTAATGCGTTCCGATCGTTCCGACGTTTTTCAACGTGACCGCGAGGCCGAAACTGTTTCTTGGCTCCGGTAAAGGATCATAAACCAGGTACCGGCGGTACTCGACCGCGAGGCCGTAGCACGACGCGTTGGCGCCGACGATGTAGCGCTGTTCGAGGAAAAGCCCGAGATGCGCGTCGTAATTCAGCTGCGCGTCGGCGCGGATCCGATTGCTGAGGATCGAAGTGCCGGTGTTGAGACGGATCTGACTGTTGCTGGTTGCTCCCGTCACGCCCGGCTGCCGGAATGAAGAAAACCAACTGAAGTTGAGGTACTTGTCCGCGCGAGTACCGGTGCCGACGAGATTCGCCGCGACGCTGAGTTGATCGAGTTGATGCGAGACGTTGCCGAACGTGGCGCTGGCATCGAATGTCAGAGACTGATACGGATTGACATGCAGACTCGCGAGAAGCGGCGTGAATTTGTTCTCGCCCGGTGGCGTCGTCGTTCCCGGAAGGTTTCCACCGGTGGAGCTTGTGAACGGCTTGGAGAGCGAGACCGATTGCCGCAGCGAGAAGGACAACACCTCACGCGCGGATCCGCCGTCTTTCTCCTTGCCGATGAGGCGTTGCGTCAACGAGTATTCGACCGAGTTTGGGACGACCGGCAGGAAGGGCGTGTCGACGGTATCGAATCGGATGATCTCTTGCTGCGTGCCTGTTACGTTCGTCGTGTAGACGTAGCGAAATCGCGGCTCGATCACGTGCTTGAATCGCGTGAAGTTTCCGATCGACTCGTTGTAAATCTTACTGAACGACGGACCAACGATCTCGACCTGCCCCTGTACGTAGGAGCGAGTCAGCGATTGATCCACCGCGGTCGTTTGGGTGGTGGTCGGGTTGGTCGTCGGCAGCAAGCTGGCGCTGTAGTACGTCTCGCGCGCCGAAATCTGGGGCTTGATCGATAACCATGCCGGCGACGGGACCTGCATCGATACCGTCGGAAAGACATCCCCGCGGTAGTAGTTCGCTGTGGGACCGTTCACGAGTCCGTTCGTCACGAGGT
>QHVX01000408.1:0-1943 GCA_003222375.1 Acidobacteriota bacterium | reverse complement strand
TATTGCAGCGATGGCAGTTGCTCGAACCGCTGCTTGATGATCGGCGAAGTCAGATCGGCAGGATCGGTGTGGCCGAGGATGATGTCGCGGCGATCGGCGAGGACGTTGACGGAGTACGTGGCCGTGTTTTTGGTCAGGTAGGCCGACGAATAAATCTGCGACAGGGTGTGCAGGCGCGGATCGCGATCGTAGTTCCGAAAGAAATCGAGATCGGAGATGTCTTCGATATCGACGACGCCGCGAAAATTTTCAGGCAGATTGTCTTGTGAGTGTTTGTAGTTGTATCGCCACTGCTTTTTCTTATCGGCGGCGTCGTTCACGACATAGCCGTTGAACTCGCCCAGCTTCACGTCGGACGACGGAAGATACCGCAGGTCGAGGCCGAATCCGTTGTAGCCGTTGTTGTTGAGATCTCCGTAGAACGTTGCGTCAACCGAATCGCCAAACGGCAGGAAGTAGCCGAGCTCGAGGCGATTTCCGAAACAGTGCGCACTCTTCGGATCGCACGACTGAAACATGATCCTCGGGATCAGAAGGCCGCGGCTGCGATCGCCCTTGGTCGGCCATACGAGATGCGGTAACCACAGCAGCGGCAGACGGTGCACGCGAAAAGCGACGTTGCGCATGCGCGCGTAGTCGTCGACCGTGACGTCGGCGCGCGAAACGTGAATCGACCACGACGGCGAGTCGAGATCGCACGACGTCAGGATCCCGTTCGTCAGGCGATACGTGTCGTCGGAAATCTTTTCGAGTTTTTCGCCTGTGAAGTACATCGCGGGCTCCATGCTGCCGGTGGCGTGGAAGAACGTTCCCGTCTTCGTCTCGAGATTGAAAATTGCTTCGTCGCCGGCCAGACGGGTCGTGCCCTGATCGAGGATGACGTGTCCCTGCGCAGTGACGTCGCCGGTGCGCTTGTTGTAGGTGAGTTTGTCGGCGGTGAATTTCAAATCTTCGTAAGTGACGTTCACGTGACCTTCCAGGATGGCGTACTCCTCGCTTTCGAGTGTCTGACTCTTCGCTTCGTAATGCACTTCACCGCCCCTCTTCGGCGGCGAGAAGAATTTGAACTTCCCTTTTTTCGGCAGCGTCTGTTTGTAGTACTGCGCCGCCTGGCCCATGTCTTTGGCTTGAGCGAGGAGGAGGGTGGGAGCGAGACCGCACACCAAAAGAACGAGAAAGCGTCTCGCAAAGTTAATCCTGAGCGTGGGTGGGAAGAGGGGGCGGGAGCGAAGGATCTCCGGTTGAGCAGGGATGCGATTGCTATCTACGAGAGACATGGTGAAGAGGCGATGCCGCACGAACTCACGCCATTTGGATTGTTTTACGAATAGCCTCTTCGCGGAGATCATCGCCCGTGGTCACCGCGTCGTTGCGCCAGCGTAGATCCTTCGCTCCACCCCTAAAGCCCGCCCACGCTCAGGATAAACTGCGCCACCATCGTCATTTGCTGTGAGCCATTGTATCCGACGAAACTTTGGCGGAATTCGATGCTGTCACGACATCGCGATCGATCCTGCTCATCTCCTGAATCTGCATGCGCAGCTTGATGATCTCCACTTGATAGAGACGTGCGATGTCATCGGGGCGGTTTCGCTGTTGCCGCTTTCGTAACGCGATCTTGTTCGCCAGACGCACGAACTCGCGATGCGCGCGGCGATCCGCCCACCCGCCGCTGCCAAGGCGCAGAAGAGGGTGGGCGGTGCGGCGGACGTCGGCGTCCTTGACGAATCCGAGCGCCGCCTCGTGACTCAGCTCTGCGCGGACGTCGGGCCACTGCTTGAAAACCGTCACGATCGCGATCAGCGGCACGAGGATCACGGAAGCGATCGCGGTAGCGCGGTCGTCGCGGACGAGGTGCGGAATGTAGGCGACGCCGATGGCGGCGACGGCCGTTGCAACGTCGATGAGGATCTGTCGCGTGCGGTCCGTGACGTGAAAAGCCG
>QHVX01000007.1 GCA_003222375.1 Acidobacteriota bacterium | reverse complement strand
CCGCTGTTGCAGAAGAAAACTCGCGTGAGGCCGCCGCCGACATGTTCGGTCAGCTTTTCCGCAACAAGACCGGACAGCGGGCTGCAATTCATTCGCACGAGATTGGGCAGGTTTTCGTCGAGCAACTGTTTGAGGATCGCCTTGACCTTCGGATGGTTGCGGCCGAGGGCGAAGACACCCCAGCCGGTGAGGAAGTCGAGGTATTTGTTCCCCTCGGCATCCCACAGATACGGCCCCTCGCCGCGGACGTAGCACTTGTCGAAGCCGATCGTCTTGAGCATCTTCACGAAGGCCGGATTGACGTGCTCCTCGTGCAACGCGTACGCGCGATTGTCATGCTGGCGCAGCCACGCCATAAAATCGGTCTGCATCGCCCCAGCATGATAGCGACTCGCGCGGATCTCGACACCTTTCCCCAGTGGCACGGCGCGTTTTCGAGCGAGCGGAAGGACTGGCGCTATTACGAAATCGTCAACGACACGCTCACGGGATTCGAGTACCGGTATCTCGTTTTGGCTGACGCGATCCAGCCATTTTTCGTCCTCGATCAGGACCTTGTGGCCGGCGCACCATCGAACGCGCTCATCAAGGCAGTCCGCAAAGTCTGGCCGCGATTTCTGAAAATGCGGACGCTGATGATCGGGTGTGCGGCGGGGGAGGGGCACCTGGCGCTGGACGCGCACACTCTCGCCGCCGAGCTGCCTGCCATCGCAAAGCAATTCAACGCCGGGCTCATTGTGTTCAAGGAGCTTCCGTCGCGATACCGCATCGATCTGAAAGGCTTCACGCGTGTTCCGAGCATGCCGATGACGCGCTTAGAAATTGATTACGATAATTTTGATGATTTCGTCGCACGGAAGTTGAGTAAGCCGACGCGCAAGAGTCTGCGCCGCAAATTGCGCGCGACCGAGGGGATCAAAATCGACTTGCAAATCGTCGAAGATGCCACGCCGTACGTCGACGAGATCCATCCGCTCTATCTGGCGGTCTTCGAGCGATCGAAATTGCATTTCGAGAAGCTGACGAAGGAGTTCCTGTCGGCGATCGGGCGGCGGATGCCCGACAAGGTCCGATTCTTCATCTGGCGCCGCGACGGAAAAGTGATCGCATTCAGCCTGTGCATGCTCCACGCTGACACGATCTACGACGAATACCTCGGCCTCGACTATGCCGTGGCGTACGACCTCAACCTCTACTTCTACACCATCCGCGACATCATCAACTGGGCGATTGCACACGGCCTGAAGTGGTATGTCAGCAGCGCGCTGAATTACGAGCCGAAACTGCATCTGAAGAGCGAGCTGGCACCGCTCGACTTGTACGTCGCGCACACGTCGCCGCTGATCAATGCCGTGATGAAGCGCGTGCTGCCGCTTCTCGAGCCGACGCGGAACGATCCGATCCTGCGGCGCTTCCCGAATTTTTCCGAGGTCTGGGGTTGAAAGCGTATGTCGCGATCGGCGCCGGCGCGGTGCTGATCACGATCTCCGAGCTTTTTCTCAAAACGGGTGCGTCGCGTGGCGGACTATTTTCAGGCTGGACGTGGTGCGGCATCGTCACGTACGTCCTGAGCCTCCTGTGCTGGCTGTACGTTCTCCGCCGGCTTCCGCTGAGCATCGCGTACGCGCTCATCAGCATCGTGCAGGTGCTCGTTCCGTTAGGAGCGTGGATTTTTCTCGGCGAAACGATTTCGATCCATCGGTGGCTGGGCATCGCGTGCGTGTTAGGCGGCACACTGCTGGTGCCGCAGCGTGAGTCATGAGCGCTAAGGCGATTCTGCTGTGCGTCGTGTGCGAGCTGGCGCTGGTGGTCGGCGCGCTGGCCGGCGGGATCGGATTCGAAGCGATCTGGTTTTTTCTGTGGATCTATCTCCTCGCGCGGTGGGACCTCAGCCGGCTCTTTCCGTTCGAGGGATTGAATCCTGTGCTGATCGCGATCGGAGCCGTGATTTTTCTGAAGGAACGCCTGCCGATCAAGGCCTGGATCGGAATCGCGATGATCAGCGTGGGGATCGCGCTGGTGTCGATGTCGTGAGCGAAATGTCATCCCGAGCGTAGCGAGGGAACGGTGTGGGTGTGCGGTACGAGATCGGGCGCAAGATCCGCCCAATCCGGATTCGTGGTTTCAATCAGTCGTACCTTTTTCGAACGTCGCCATCCCTTCAGCTGCTTTTCGCGACTGATCGCTTGGCTAATGTCCGTAAACTCTTCCAGGTACACCAAACGCGTGACTCCGTAGCGTGTCGTAAACGCCATCGGATTCTCGAACGACCGATGATAGTTAAGGCGATTTTCTAGATTGCCGGTGACTCCTATGTACAGAACGCGACGAAGACTTGCGAGGATATAAACGTGGTAAAGCTTCATCCCCGCAGCGTACCTCGGTGTGCGTTGGCTTCTATCGATTTCTACCCACCGTAGCGTGCCGCCACCCTCCCACACCGGTCTCTCCCCTTCGCTGCGCTCAGGGTCGGGATGACAACGCCGGCCAGATCGCCTGCAGCGCGGCCGTGTTGATCGCGCGGGCACGCTCGGGATCGGGAGGCGGGGTTTTTGGATGGTCCCACTCCGCGGCAAACGCCTGCCGCCGCCGCTCGTAGACCGGCTTTGAATACGCGCCGCAGATGTCGCCGCCGATCACGTTTCGCAGGATCGAAATGGCCCACGAAACGTCGCCGGCGGTGAAAAGTCCATTCTCCCAATTGGTGACCGCGTCTCGGAGGCAGTCCACGTCGACCGTGACGTAGACATCGCCGGCGGATTCCGCAAATCGTATAAATTCTGATCGCCAATTATCATGAGTAATTCTTCCGCGCTTTGGATAGCGTTCTTTCCAGGCAAACACTTCGACACCGCGGCTTCCGAACATGCGCGCCGGCCAGTTCAGCTCGAAATTTCCGCATCCCCACACGACCGCCCGCCGTAGGTTCGGAAGCTCGAGCGCGCGTTTCATCCACCCCCCGCACGCCCAGTAGGGCGGCCGCACGTCCCAATCGGGATGGTTGTCGAATGAAACGAGCGTGAAAGGCGTTCGAGTCTTTCGAAGAAATGCGGCGGTCAGGTGATGAAAGTCGCCCGATCCGTAAACGACGAACGGCGGCAGATCCTTGACCACCTCGGCAATGAACCCATCCATCGTTTTCTGCGGCGCGAAGCAGCGCAGGCGCGGCCCCCACTGCCGCGCGTCCCGAGTCGCGAGGCCGAGGACGCCGGGCTCGAAGGCGCCGTCGAGGTCGAGGTAAACTTCCAACCTTGCGATGAGACGCTCAGACTCCGCGATTTTCAAGTACTCCGAATACGACGCCATCCCGGTACTGGCAGCTCTCGCGCAATTCGCCTACCTCGTTTTTCTTTTCGTCGCCTTCCCGCGACTCTCGTGGTGGGCGCTGATTCCGCTCGGCTTCATTTGGTCGGTCAGCATCTCGTGGAACATCAACGGCATCTCGCACAACTTTCTGCACAATCCGTATTTCAAGAGCCGCGTGCTCAATCGATCCTTCAGCATTCTCGAGTCGGTGACGGTCGGCTTCTCGCAGGTTTTTTACGAGCAAGTTCACAAGGACCATCACAAAGGCAACGCCGATCTGCCCGACCCGAGCGGCCGCACGCGCGATCCGCTGTCGATCTACAAACATGGCCACGACGGCCAGCCGGAAAATTTGTGGACCTACGTTTTCTTCTCGTACTTACGCGATGACGCCAAAGAGATCTATCGCTCGATCCGCCGCACTGGGGCATGTTCGAGATCGTGCTGTTTCTCTCGCTGTACGTCGCGGCCGGAATCGCGAACTGGCGATTCATCGCGTTTTTCATTCCGTTCTACTACTTCGGCCACTGCCTTTCGTATCTGAACGGCTACTACCCGCACTTCGGCGGCAATCCGAATGTGCCGCTGGCGTGGGGCGTCAGCTCGTATCACAAGCTTTACAACTGGCTGTGGTTCAACAACGGCTATCACGCCGAGCATCACTATCGTCCGCGCGTGCATTGGACCGACATGAAAGCGCTGCACGCGCAGCTCGCGCATGATCAGGAGATTGCCGGCACGCGCGTGATCGCCGTCCCGCACGCGCTGGGGTTCCTGACCCGTCATCCTGACCGTGAGCGAGGGGTCTCCAGCTACGCTCATTGAGATCCTTCGCCGTCTGCGCGGCCTCAGGATGACGTCGCGCGCGCCATCGCCGCAAGCTCGTGCGGCAGCGAGAAGTGGACATCCTCCTTCACGGTGTCCAGCTCTTCGATGTCAGTGATTCCGAGCTCCGTCCGGGCGTAGTCGATGACCTGCTGGACGAGAATCTCCGGCGCCGACGCGCTGGCCGTCAATCCAACGACCTTTGCGTTCTCGAGCCACTCGAGGCGAATGTCAGCCGCGGTCTCGATCAAATGCGCGCGGATGTTTCGGGCGCGTGCGACTTCGCAAAGCCGCAGCGAGTTCGAGCTGTTTGGCGCGCCTAGCACGAGCAGGACATCGACGTGCGAGGCGAGGGCCTTCACGGCATCCTGCCGGTTTTGCGTCGCGTAGCAGATGTCTTCCTTCGGCGGAGCCTTGAGCGCCGGGAATCGCTGATGGAGGACGTCGACGATCTCCCGCGTGTCGTCGACGCTGAGCGTAGTCTGGGTGAGGTAGACGACCTTGTGCGGATCGGCGACCTCGACGCGCTCCGCTTCTTCGCGCGATCCGACGACGCGAATCGCGCCCGGAGCCTCGCCCAACGTCCCGATCGTTTCGTCGTGGTCCTTGTGGCCGACGAAGAGAATCGTGTAGCCCTGCTTCGCGAAGTGCACGACCTCCAGATGCACCTTGGTCACCAGCGGACAGGTCGCGTCGATCGTGCGCAGCCTTTTTCTCCTGGCCGTGTCGCGAACCGCCGGCGAAATGCCGTGCGCGGAAAAAATGACGACTTGACCGTCCGGCACTTCATCCAGCTCATCGACGAACACCGCTCCGCGGTCCCGCAATTCGTCGACGACGTAGCGATTGTGGATGATCTCTTTGCGGACGTAGACCGTGCCTTCACAGATTTCGAGCGCCTGCTCGACGACCGAGATCGCGCGCACCACCCCGGCGCAGAATCCACGCAGTCCAGCGATGAGCAGTTTCACCAGGTCACCGTTTCTTTTTGGGCGGCGGCGGCACGCGGCCTCGTGCGCGACGCGGAGCGCTCGAAGTCGGAATACATCTCGAGGACAGCGTCCGCGATGCCGGCGGCATCGAGATGGAACTTCGCGCGCTGATAGGCCTGCGGGCCGTGATCGATGAACTGATCGGGAAGCGCATGAACGCGGATCGACGATGCGTTCAGCCGGCGATGCTAAGCCATCTCGAGCACCGCACTTCCAAGGCCGCCGCTCACCAGATGCTCTTCCAGCGTCACGAGCCGCGGAGTGAGAACCAGCGTCTGCTCGATCAATTCGACATCGAGCGGCTTCGCGAACCGGGCGTTGATGACACCGCAGTCCATGCCGCGAGCGGTCAGCGATGCGGCCGCCTCCGTTGCAGGCGTGACCATTGAGCCGTATGCAAAGAGATTCAGATCTTTTCCGCGGCGGAGAATTTCGCCCTTGCCGATCGGAAGTGTCTGGAATTCCTTGTCGAGCGGCACGCCGATTCCGAAGCCGCGCGGATAGCGGACCGCGAAGGGCTTGCCCGAATAGATCGCGGTGAACAGCAGATGCTGCAGCTCGTTCTCGTCTTTGGGGGCGGAGACGACCATGTTCGGCACGACGCGGGTGTACGCGATGTCGAACACGCCCTGGTGCGTCTTGCCGTCGTCGCCGACGAGCCCCGCGCGATCGATGCAGATGGTGACCGGAAGCGCCTGCAAGGCGACGTCGTGAATGAGCTGGTCGAATGAGCGCTGCAGAAACGTCGAGTAGATCGAGACGACCGGGCGCAATCCGGCTTTCGCCATCCCGGCCGCCATGATGACCGCGTGCTCCTCGGCGATGCCGACGTCGTACACGCGATCGGGGAAGTGGCGGCGCACTTCCATCAGTGCCGTCCCTTCCAGCATCGCGGCGCTGATCGCGACGATCTTGTCGTCTTTCTTCATCAGCTCGATCAGTGTCTTCGCGAACACTTGCGAGTACGTGAAGCGCGGCGAGGCGTCAGCGCTGGCCGCCGGCGTTCCCGGCTGATGGAACTTCGGCGGGTTCTCTTCCGCCAGCGGATAGCCGCGACCTTTGTGCGTGAGCGCATGAATGACGACCGGGCCGCTCTTCGACGCATCGCGCGCGACGCGCAGTGCATCTTCCAGCTCCTGCTGATCGTGACCATCGACCGGTCCGATGTAATGCAGGCCGAGCTCTTCCCAGATCGTGTTAGGCAGGATCAAGCTTTCGACCGAGGTCTTGATCTTGCGCGCAACTTCCCACGCTTTGTCGCCGTACGGCAAACGCGAGAAGAGGTGCTGGCCGAAACCGGTGAAGCGCTGATACTTCGGATCGAGCATGATGCGGTTGCGCCATTTGGTGAGCCATCCGATGTTCTCGGAGATCGACCAACCGTTGTCGTTGAAGACCACCACCAGCCGCTTCGGATCGATGTGGCTGATGTTGTTGAGCGCCTCGTAACTCGGCCCGGAGGTGAGCGCTCCGTCGCCGACGACGGCGATCACGAACGGCTCGGTCGCGTCGTTCTGCGTCGCAATCGAGATGCCGAGGGCGTAGGAGAGTCCGGTGCCGGCATGGCCGGCCGCCAGCGTGTCGTGCTCGCTCTCGGTCGGCTCGGCAAATCCGGAAAGGCCGCCGACCGTTCGGATGGAAGCGAACTGTTTGTATCGGCCGGTGACGAGTTTGTGCGTGTAGGTTTGATTGGACGTGTCCCAGATCAGCCGATCTTTCGGGCTGTGAAACACGCGGTGGATTGCGAGTGTCAACTCGACGGCGCCGAGGTTGGAGGCCAGATGGCCGCCGCGCTTGGTGATCGTCTCGATGATCGTGTCGCGACACTCGGCCGCCAGCTGCGAAACTTCGTCGTAGCTGAGAGAGTCGAGGTCCCGTGGAGATGCAATGCCTTCGATGATGGACAAGATTCACCTCGTGGTGGAAAAGATTGAACGCATGCGTGCGAAACCGGATTGGGTCTGCGAGCGAGGCCGCAGCGGCGGTTCACCGCGTGCCACGGATTTGTTGATTTGCCGCGTGATGCGGAAAACAGTCGGACGCGCGATCTTGGTGGCGTTCGACGTTGCCATTTTGTCCAGAGTCGCCACCGCCAGCGCGACCGGCAGCGCCGCAAAGGAGATGATGCCGCTCGGCGCGCCGCTGCTGTGCAGCGCGAGCGTGTATTCGGTCGCCGATTCGAGATCGGTGCGCGCCAGCTCGATGATGTCGGAACGCTTCACGCCGGGCGGAATGTACGTCCGGCCTTCCGAAGCGTCGGCGAGCGAGTCCTTCAGGATGTTGACGAGCTGAAGACCTTCGCCGAACGATGCCGCTCGCGCGCGCAGCAACGGTGCTGTGCCGCGAAGTTGCGGCGCGCGCAGCAAAAACAGCTCCGTCAGCATCTCTCCGACGATGCCCGCAACGGCGTAGCAGTACGCGCGCAGTTGTTCGAGGTCGGCGAGCTGCAGGCTGACGTTGTCCGTCATTGCCACAAATCGCGCCATCCCTTTTGCGGAGCGAATCACATGCTCGCGGATGACATCGATTTCTTGCGGAGGAAGCTTCGTGAACGCGTCGATCACGAGCGGAATGTCGGCGATCAGCCTGGTGTAACCGGCGTGTGGCGACGGTCTCTTCGCGCACCACTTGCTCGCGAGGCGCTGCGCCTCGCTCCAATCAGTGGTGCGGAGCAGCGAGCAGAACTCGTCGAGTGCCGCCAGGCGATCGGCGACCGGCCAATGGCTCGCGTCCTCGAAAGTGTCGGCGATGCGGAAAAGCAGATACGCGATCGTCACCTGCTGCCGGGTGGTGTCGGGAAGCAGCGGAATGCACAGCGCGAAGGTGCGGCTGGTTTCGCGGAGCAATGCGTCGAGGCGCGTTTCGGGTGCGATGGCCGAGGCGATCACGAAGTCTGCAAGCGCTTCGGCGCATGCGCGGACGCGTTCGCGCATCTGCAAGAGGATCGGGATCGCCCTGGGATGCGTCAGCGCGTGCCGCACGACGGCGGCGCGATCGGTGGTCACAAAATCCGGAATTTGTTCGTCGGCCGGATCGAAAATCGCGCGCACGACCGCGAACGGCACTCTGAACTTCGATGCCGCGCGTGCCCAGCCTGCCGATTCGGTGTCGACGACCTGCGCCGCGATGTTGTCCTTCGCGCGGGCGATGTGATCGACGGTCGCGATCGTCGCGCGGCGTCCGGCGATCGGCGCGTCGCCTGCCACGACGATGTCGCCGAACCGCAGCGACGGGTCGACTCCGCCCGCGATTCCCATGCCGATCAGAAGCGAGACATCGAATCGCTGTAAGAGCTGCGAGACCGCGTCGGCAGCGTTCTCGAGTCCGTCGCCGCCGGCCATCATCACGACCGGCTTGCCGGCGATCGTGCCGACGTGGCATCGCCGCCTGCCGATGCGCACGACGCGATCGATCTGCGCGCGCCGGAGCAGCGGCGACAGTTCTTCGCGGAGTGCTGTGACGATTCCGATCATCCGTTCCCCGTCTTTGGAGTGCGGTGCCTTGGCACCGCTTTTACGGCCGCAGCTTGCTGCGGCCGGCAGCGAGCTGCCGGCGTCAAAGCGGCGGCAAGCCGCCGCACTCCAAACGCATTCACCTTCATCCCAGTAAGTTCCACGCCGCCATCCGGAACATGTCGCCCGGATGCTTCGGCAATTCACGCACGACCGAGGCTTCGAAGCCCGAGTGCATGGCGCAGTTGCGGCAGAGCGCGTCCTGCCGCGATTCCCAGTAGTCCCAATCCGTTCCGTTCCAGAAGTCCTCGAACGTTTCGGTGTATGTCTTGCCGATCAGATAACACGGACCTTTCCATCCTCGGGGCGTGAAGGTGACCGTGCTCCATGGCGAGCAGTTGTATTCGCGCATGCCGGCCGCGAACTCGAGGAACATCGGCGTCGATGTCAGGCGGTACTTCCGCGAGATCTCGAGCACGCGCCGGAACTTTTTCTGAATTTCGTCGCGGGTGAGGAAGATGTCGCGCTCGACCGATTCGTAGTGATAGCCGGGCGACACCAACATCCCTTCGACGCCGAGGCCGGTGAGGAGCCGGCAGAGCTCTTCGACTTCGTCGATGTTGGTCTCGCGATAGATCGTGGTGTTGGCCATCATGTGATGACCGAGCGCGACGCCGCGCTTGATCATCGCGACCGCTTTGTCGAAGACACCGTTGCGCGCGCATACGAAATCGTGCGTCTCGCGCATGCCGTCGAGATGCACATTGATCATCAATCGCTTGTTAGGCGGGATCACGCCGTAGACTTTTTCGTCGAGCAAAAGCGCATTCGTACATAGATAGATGTGGCGTTTCCGGTCGATGAGGCCGTCAACCAAATCTGCTAACTCGGGATAGATGGTCGGTTCGCCGCCGCAGATCGAAACGATCGGCGCACCGGAGATATCGGCCGCTTCGAGACAGTCTTCGACCGGCAGGCGATCCGAGAGCTTTCCTGTGTGTCGCTCCAGCGCGCATCCGATGCACGCGAGGTTGCAGGTGTACAGCGGCTCGAGCATCAGCACGAACGGATAGCGGCGATTGCCTTTCAGTCCGTTGCGGATCTGATGGCGGATCGTGCTGGTGGTGACGTGCAGTGGAAATCTCATGATGCGATTGCATCCCGGTATTCGCCGAGAGCCCAAAGCGGGAAGTACGTGGCGTACAACCAGTAGCGGAGGTAGAAGACCTTGGGGAAACCGGTGGCGGTCCAGAAATCATCCCGCCAGCCGCCATCTTCGCGCTGGCTCTTCAGCAGATATTCGACGCCGCGGCGTGCGGCCTCGCAATCCGCTTTGCCGGCTGCGATCAGTGCCAGGAGCGCCCACCCGGTCTGCGACGGCGTGCTCGGCCCGATCCCTTTGAGCATCGGATCGTCGTACGAATGCGGCATCTCGCCCCATCCGCCGTCGGCGTTCTGCTTCTCGATAAACCAGCGAGCGGCGCGCTCGAATCGCGTGTCGTGACATTCCGGATCGACGGCCGCTAATCCTCGCAGCGCGAGAAAAGTCCCGTAGATGTAATTGCAACCCCACCGTCCGTACCACGTCCCGCTGAAATCCTGCGAATCGTGCAGATATCGAATGGCGCCGCGGACAGACGGATGTTGCTCCTCGAAGCCGAGACCGATGAGCGCTTCGAGCGTGCGGCCGGTGATGTCGGGGCAGCTCGGATCGATCATGGCGTTGTGATCGGCAAACGGGATGTACGTGAAGACTTCGTTGTTGCACTCTTTGTCGAACGCGCCCCATCCGCCGTCTTTGTTTTGCATCGTCATTTGCCACGCCATACCGCGCGCGACCGCGCTTTGACGATTGCGCTCCTCTTCAGAATTCGGAAATCTGGCAGCGTCCAGTGCCAGCAAAACTTCCGATGTGTCGTCGGTGTCGGGATAGAACTCGTTCGCGTACTGGAAGAACCACCCTCCGCCCTCGCCGTCGGGATTGTTGCGCTTCCAATCGCTGACCGTGCGGACTTCTTTGTCGAGAAGCCAGCGCGCGCCGGCGAGGACGCGCGGATCGTCGGACGGCGTTCCAGTCGCATTGAGGATGTGCACGGCGAGCGCGGTATCCCAGACCGCCGAGAAACACGGCTGCAGCCGCAGCGTGCCGTTCTCCTCGATCTCGAGGCCTTCGAGCGCGCGAAGCTGACTCTGAATGACGGGATCGTCAGCGGGACGGCCGAGGGCGCGAAACGCGAAGACAGTATTGATGATCGGCGGAAAGATCGCGCCGAGTCCGTCGCTCTTGTCGAGGTGGTCGACGACCCACTGCGTCGCCTTTTTCAGCGCGCGATGACGGAACGGCTTCACCGGGATCGCTTCGATCGCCTTCAGGACGACGTCGAGGACGTTGAAGAAGGTGCGCCAGAAGCGCTCTTTGCCGCTCCGCCGCTTCGCGGCACGCTCTCCCGAGGGAGAGGGGAGGCGCAGCTCCTGAATCGAAACGTGGACGTCGCACGTCGGCTTGAACGCCCAGATGATCGACAGCGGCACGATGATGCAGCGCGACCAATACGACATTTTGTAGATGTTGAAGACGAACCAGTCAGGAAGGAGGATCAGCTCGGGCGGAACTGCCGGGCACTTCGACCATTCGTATTGCTTGAAGATCGACAGATAGATTTTCGTGAACGAATTGCACGCGTCGATGCCGCCCATCGCGAGGATGCACTGTCGTGCGCGCGCCATGTGCGGCGCGTTGGGCGAATCGCCCGCGATCTTCAGAACGAAATACGCCTTGACCGACGAGCTGAGGTCCGTCGGCCCGCCGGCATAGATCGCCCAGCCGCCTTCCGGCAATTGCTGTTGCCGCAAATACGCGGCGGCCTTCTGAAATCGGTCGTCATCGGCGCGGCCGAGGTAATAAAGAAGGAGGAGGTACTCGGATTCGAGAATCGTGTCGCCCTGCAGCTCGCCGCACCAGTGGCCATCCGCATGTTGCAACGACGACAGCTTGCGCGTCGCGGCATCGATTGCCGCCGAAAGACGAGCGTTGTCGTCTGTAGATTCATGGAAAACTGGGAAATCGTGAACAGTCATTTTCTGACCTCTCCGACTTCCGGACCGAAGACGGCGGAGTGAGTTCGCTCCCCTGAGTTACGGATTATATGTATTCCTTCCCAAAATCAGCAGCTTTGCCTGGGCTGTCATCTTGTGGGCATTCGCATTCGCGACCTCATCCTCGGCATCCGCGAGAGCAATCTGCGCGAGTGGGACGTCGTTCGCCTCGCCGCGCCCTTCCTTCGCCAGCTCCTCGGCCACTCTGAGGCTTTCCGCGGCGATCGCACGCGTGCGGGCAGCGAGGTCGCCCTCGGCAACCGCTTGCGCAAGATCAACTTCCGCCTCGCGCATTACGAGCTCGACCTCCGTTTTGCGTAGATCACGCTGTGAAATTAATTGTTGCAATTGCGCCTCGGCACGGGCCGCCGATGCTCCGCGGTGGCCACCGGTCCAGATCGGCAGAGTGACCGATGCTCCGATCACGAAATCATCAGGCTTGAAGTTGAGGTAATAGCGGCGATAGCGATCGAACAAGCGCATGTACTGCGCTTGCGCTGCGATGCTCGGTTGAAAAAGACGGTGCTGAAGTCCGACTGCGCGCCGCAAGGCTTCGATGCGCGCGTCGAGCGATTTCAACTCCGGATCTCCCGTCATGCTGAGCGAAAGCGAAGCATCTCCGTTCACGGTAACGGGCTCCCCAACCATGCGATCGAGTCGCAATTGATCGAGCTCGAGGTGATTTCGAGTCTGCAATGCGACGCGTTTGGCATTGGCGATCTGCAAATTGGCGCGATCGACATCGAGATCGCGAACGCGTCCTTCTTTTCGCAGCGCGATCGTCCGTGACGCGATCGTTTCATGCGCAGTCACGCGTCGTTGGGCTGACGCCGACTGCACTTGATCGGCGGCCACGCGCGCGTAGAGCTCCACGACGTTCTGCGCGATCTCGCGCTTTCGTGACTCGAGCCGTGCGATCACTGCATCGATCTGCGAAGCCGCTCCAATCTGCTCCGCGCGCGCGGATGCGTCGTAGAGCAATCGATGTGTCTCGACCGTCGCGATCGCCGGCACCTGACCGAGAACCGCGGTCGGGAGTCCGGTCGCGTAACCCGGCGTCGTCGAGATCGACGCTGCGGATCGGAACGCATCGCCCAGCGTGGCATTCGCCTTCGCTTCGGCCACGCTCGCCTCGAGCGCGTGCAACTCGGGGGAATGCGCGATCGCTTTCGTGATCGCGTCCTGCAGCGAGATCGCCATCAGGACCGACATCGCGATCGCGCTACTCATAACGCAACGCGTCCGTCGGATTCAGTTGCGCAGCACGATAGGCAGGCACAACGCCGAACAGCAATGTCACCGCTGACGAAAAAGCGAACGCCAGGATCGCGGAGAGCGCCGAGACCTGAATGGCGAAGCGATCGATGAATGCGCGCATCAGGAGCGGAATGCCGAGTCCGACGATCACGCCGACCGACGAGCCGACGCTGCCGAGGATCAGAGCTTCGAGCAGAAATTGCAGGAGGATGTCGCGACGGCGCGCGCCGATCGACATTCGAATTCCGATCTCGCGCGTGCGATGTTCCACCGAAGCGAGAAGAATGTTCATGATCCCGACGCCGCCGACGATCACCGAAACCGACGCTGCGAGAATAACCGACGCTGCGAGAAT
>QHVX01000407.1:2431-2928 GCA_003222375.1 Acidobacteriota bacterium | reverse complement strand
GTGCCTCGATGACCCGCTGCCGGTCGGGTGGACGGAGGCGTGGGGGCACTACCGTGGATCGCTGGAGCGCTTGCTGCACGCATTCAAATTCGAGCGCCACGATTTTCTCGATGCGCCGCTGGCCGAGCTGCTCGAATCCGTCGTACGCGCACGCAACGACCTCGACTTCGATGCCATCGTCGCCGTCCCCATGCATCGCGCGAAATTGCGTCAGCGCGGCTACAACCAGGCCGAGCTTCTGGCGCAGGCCCTCGCAAAGCGGCTTCGGATTCGATGCGAACCGATGTTGCGAAAGCGCATCGATCGCAATCCGCAATCGACGCTGGCGCGACGCGACCGCGCCGCAAACGTGCGCGGCGTGTTCGAAGCATCACCGCGCGCCGGCGAGCGTTCGCTGCTGATCGTCGACGATATCTGCACAACCGCCGAGACTCTCCGCGCCTGTGCGAAGACGTTGCTGGCGGCCGGCGCGGCTCGCGTCTGCGCCGTTGTCGTCG
>QHVX01000407.1:0-2368 GCA_003222375.1 Acidobacteriota bacterium | reverse complement strand
TGTCGAGCCGCTTCGTCGCAGGCATGAGTGTCGAAGATGCGTTGACGGCGACCGCCACGACGAACTCCCACCGCATGTCGGTGAGCGTCGATAACCTTGGCGAGAACGTCACGAACGTCGAAGAGGCCCATGACAGCGCCGCGCTTTATCGCGAGATGCTCGATCAGATCGCGGCGCGAGAGCTCGACGCCAATGTGAGTCTCAAGCTGACGCACATGGGGCTTGATGTCGATGAAAAATTGTCACGAGAAATAGTGTCAAAACTCGTGCAGCAGGCCGCCAACATCGACAACTTCGTGCGCATCGACATGGAAGGCTCGCCGTATACCGAGAAGACTCTGCAGGTCGTCCGCGAGCTCCATCAGCGTCCCGGACATGCAGGCCACGTCGGCGCGGTGATCCAGGCGTATCTTTTTCGCAGCCAGCACGATGTCGAGGCGCTGTGCGCCGAGCGCATTCGCATTCGACTCTGCAAGGGCGCGTACAAAGAGCCGCCCGAAATCGCGTTTCAGAAAAAAGAAGATGTCGACGCGAATTTCGTGAAGCTGATGAAAATCCTGCTCGAGAGCGGTACGTATCACGGGATCGCGACGCACGATCCGAAGATGATCGACGCCACCATCGCGTTCGCGCACAACGAAAAGATCGCGCCCGATCGATTCGAATTTCAGATGCTGTACGGAATCCGGCGCGATCTGCAGGAGAAGCTCGTCCGCGACGGCTGGCGCATGCGCGTCTACATTCCGTTCGGCACGGAGTGGTATCCGTATTTGATGCGCCGTCTCGCGGAGCGGCCCGCCAACGCGATTTTCATTTTGAAAAACTTGCTGCGGCGGTAACCTCCCACTTCTTCCGCTCTTTCCAGCGCGGATGGAACCACACCCACTGCTCCGGGACCTGGCGGATGTGTTCCTCGATCGCGGCCGTCAATCGCGCGGTGATCTCGACCGGATCGTCGGAGCGTCGGGTCGGAATCGGTTTGTGAAAGGTGACGATCTGCCTGCCGTTGCGCCGCTCGATGAAGCACGTCATCACCGGCGCTTCGGCACGCACGGCGAGTTTCGCCGGACCGATCGGCGTCAGTGCCGGCTGTCCAAAGAATGGGACCTTCACGCTTTCGGCGCGGATGTTCTGATCGATGAGGAAGCCCAGAAAGCCGCCGCTGCGAAGGGTGCGAAACATTTCCAGCGCGCCGGCGGTCGATCCGCGCCAGATCGTGCGCATGCCGACTCGCTCGTGCATCTGCGCGATCATGCGATTGAAATCCTTCTCGTCGCGGTCGCGCTGCAGCACCGTCAGCGGATATCCGAGGAGCGCGGTGGTCGCGCCGAGCCATTCCCAATTTCCACAGTGCGCTGTGAAAATCAAAGTCCCGCGGCCCATCGCGCGCGCCGCGTCGATGTTTTCGATGCCGTGGATCTCGGTGGTGTGCTCCAACATTTTGCGATCGAGGTTGTCGAGCCATCCGAGCTCGAAGGTCGATGCGCCGAGGTCATGAAACATTTTGCGGATCGTCTTGCGGCGTTTGCGCTCGCTCCAATCGGGAAACGCGATCGCAATGTTGGCCAGCGCGCGATTCCGATAGCGTGGCAGCGCGTAGTAGGCGAGATCGCCGATCGCGACGCCGAAGGCACGAATCATCCGCAGCGGAAGGTGTCGAGTGATGAAGCTGAGGCCCTTCAGGGCCATCGCGATGACGCGACCTCTAAGAGCTCTGTGCTTCAGGTTTCCCACTCTTGAAATCCTCGATGATGGATGTCCAGTCGCCGCGCTCGCGAAGAAGCCGCTCGACGGTCTCGCGAAACGCACCCTGACCGCCGCGGCTCTGCAACTTCCAATACGCGGCGTCGAAAACTTCCGTCGCGGCGTCGGCAGGAGCGGCCGAGATTCCGGCGCGCGACATTGGGGCCAGATCGGGAAGATCGTCGCCGAGGTAAAGGACTTGATCAAAGCGGAGCATCAACTTCTTGATCAGCTTCTCGCAGGCGTCCAGTTTGTTTGCCGATCCCTGATGCAATTCCGTGATTCCGAGCTCGCGCGCGCGGCGCACCAGGGTGGGGGAGCGGCGGCTGGTCAGCAGCGCGACTGTGATGCCGACCTTCTGCGCGAGCTTCGCTGCCAGGCCGTCGCGGACGTTGAACTCCTTGATTTCGCGTGTTTCACCGGCGTAGATGATTTTTCCGTCCGTCCAGACCCCGTCGACGTCGGAGATGATCAGGCGGATGTCGAGCGCGCGCGCGGGCATTGCGCGGTATTCTAAGTGCGAGCACAGCCATGGGCGCCCTCTATCGAGATTTCGAGCAGACGCTCGAGGAGTGGAACCATCGATTCGCGGGCAAGCGGCGCGAGGAGATGATCCATCTGTTCC
>QHVX01000406.1 GCA_003222375.1 Acidobacteriota bacterium | reverse complement strand
GGCGATCAGCGCGATCGTGGCGTCGAAAACGTAAGCATGCGACCAGCCGATGACGTAGATGGCAATCGGCGAGAGCACCGCGGCGGTGAGCTCGCGTGTGTATTTCATGGGTTTGTCCGTGAGTTTATCCCGACGCTGACGCTGAGCAGAGCGAAGCGGAAGCGGAGGGATCTCCGGTGGTGCCGCGCCACCGTAGATCCTTCGCCGCTCCGCGGCTCAGGATAAACTGCCCAGTCGGCGAGAGCACCGCGGCGGTGAGCTCGCGTGTGTATTTCATGTTTGGTTGCCAGTATTACGACGAACGGTCCGCTTCGATGAACATCTCGGCGTCGGACTCGTCCACGCCGCCGTAGCGGCGCTCGCGCGACTGAAAATCGATGATCGCTTCGAACAGGTGCCGGCGGCGGAAATCAGGCCACAGCACCTTGGTCACGTGGATCTCGGCGTAGGCGATCTGCCACAACAGGAAATTCGAGACGCGCAGCTCGCCGCTGGTTCGAATCAGCAGATCGGGATCGTCGATGTTGGCGGTGTAGAGGTGATCGCCGAAGAACTGCTCATCGATCACGGCGTCGCTCATCTCCCGCTCGCGAAGCAGCGCCATGATGCGGTTGCACGTGTCGACGATCTCGGCGCGTCCTCCGTAATTGAGCGCGATCTGAAAGCGGAGTCCGGTGTTCTTGGCAGTCTCATTCTCGGCATACCGCAGCTCGCGCTGCACGCTCGGATCGAGTCCTTCGATGCGGCCGATGGGAACGAAGCGGATGTTGTTCTCCATCAACGTCGCGAGCTCTTTGCGGAGATACTCCTTGAGCAGCATCATCAGCGTCGCGACTTCGTATCGCGGACGTTTCCAGTTCTCGACCGAGAACGCGTACAGCGTGATGACGTGAAGCTCGAGCCGGGCCGCGGTCTCGACGATCTCACGCACGGATGCGATCCCGGCACGATGACCCTCCACGCGCGGCAGATTGCGCGCGCGGGCCCAGCGGCCGTTGCCGTCCATGATGACGGCGATGTGTTTCGGCAGCTTGCTGAAATCGATCTTCTCGAGGAGCGTCTCATCGAGGGATCCCGGCTCCGCGAGCTTGCTCAAATCGATCATCGAGTCAACGATGTTAGTACGCAATGTCCCAAAGCATCAAACCTTTTGCCGGCGCCGTCCAGCGCGCTTCGTTGAAGGTAGGCTCGAGCGCGCGCGGCAGCGCGGCCGGTTCCAATTTTCCACGCCCGATCTCGATCAGCGATCCTGCGATCCTGCGAACCATGTACCTGAGGAAGCCGTCCGCGCTCACCGCGATGCGGACGACGCTGTCGTCGCGGACGACCTCGATCGCCTCGATCGTGCGGCAAGTTGACGACACCTCCGGAGAAATCACCGTGAAGGCACGGAAATCGTGTTTCCCGCGCAGGCACTGCGCCGTATCGTGCATCAACTTCTCGTCGAGCCGCTGCGCGACATGCGCGTGCGTCTCGAACGCGAAGACGTCGGCGACGGAGCCGTTCCAGATTTGATAGATGTACGACTTCGTCTTGGCCACGAAGCGGCAGTGGAAGTTGTCCGCGACCTTCTCGGCCGCCGTGATGCGGATGTCGTGCGGCAAGAGATCGTTGAGACCGAGGATCAGACCGCGGTCGCCGATGTCGAAGGGGACGTCGGCATGCGCGCGCTGCGCCCGCGCGTGGACGCCGGAATCGGTGCGGCCGGCGCCTTCGACGTGAATCGGCGGCCCGCCGAACATTTTTCCGAGCGCCTCTTCGACGACTTGCTGGACTGCGAGCGCGTTGGCCTGGCGCTGCCAGCCGGCGTAGCGAGTGCCGAGGTATTGGAGCGTGAACAGGAGGCGCATCGTGGGTTGTCAAGTTGTCGGGTTCTCAGGTTGTCAGAACCGATCCGACAACCCGACAACCCTGACAACCCGACAACGTACTATCTCAAATCCGCCGCGATCACCGGCACGCGATCGAAGCCTGTGGTGTTGGAAACATCATCGACCACGCCGACCGAGATCTTGCCGGGACCTGGTTCCATCAGCAGATCGAGCGAGTAGGTGTAGTACTTGCCCTTGATCTTTCCGTAGTCGGAGCTCGGAACGCGGACCTGATGCGATTGCCGCGCGACATCCGACATGTCTCCGTCCTTGTTCGCCACCGCCACGTAAACCGAAAAACCGCCCATGTAGCTCTCGCCCTGCGGAAGCAGCGTGAGGCTCTCCATCGGGATCTGGATCTCGACGGGAACTTTGAACAAATCCTCAGCGCGTACCGGTGAGCCGACCTTCACGAGGATGTTCAGCTCATTGGCTTTGNNTTCATCTCCGCGAACGTCGACTTCTCGACGAACGTCTGCCGATTGCGGACGATGTAGTTCTTGTTCTTGACGCGCACGTCGAGATTGCGCTGCCGGTCGACGCGCTGCGTGCCGGCGCGATAGCCGATCGAGTAGTACGACTCGAGATCGCGCTGGATGTTGCGGAAGGCCTGCGCGAAGTTGTTGGTGTTGATCGACGCGAGGCCGCCGGTCATCTCTGCGATGAGCTGCAGCGACTCGGTCGAGTTGCTGACAGCGGCCTGCGTCACGGTGTACGGCGTCGGGCGATCCATTTCCGCGAGCATGCCCTCGTTGGCGGCGCCCAGACCGCCGGCGTGAATGGCGTACATGGTGATGCCGTTCGCGTTCGCAGTTTTCGCCACGCTCTGGATCTG
>QHVX01000405.1 GCA_003222375.1 Acidobacteriota bacterium | reverse complement strand
TGAGTTGCTTCACCTTTGCGTTATAGGCGTTCTCCTCATTGAAGAGCGTTTTTGTGGCTCTTCGATTTTCAACACTCGCTTTTCGGACCGCCGCCTTTTTTGTCGCGCAGGGATCAACCGACTTTGCTCGAACATCTCTCACCGATGCGATGGTTGCTAACGCGACGTATAGAGCGATTCGAACCGCGCGCATGTTCAAGCTTCGATACTATCGGCAAACATGATGATTGGTAAGCGAGTGCGCTAATGTTGGTGATTACGCGCGGTTCTCGCGCAACACCGCGCGGGCGAACTTGATGAAGTAATCGATCATCGAGACGAGCGCGAAGAGCATCACCAGCCATAGCGCGATCACGCTCGTGAATCGAAATTCGCCGAGCTCGTAGGCGACAATCAAAAGCGAGATTGCGACCACCTGCGTGATTGTCTTCGTCTTTCCAAGCGGTGAAGCCGCGATGGTCACGCCCTGTTGCGCCGCGATGGCGCGCAATCCGGTAACGGCGAATTCGCGGCCGATGATGATGACCACCATCCAGGCCTTCGCGAGCCCGAGCTCGACGAGCGAGATGAAGGCTGCCGACATCAGCAGTTTGTCGGCGATCGGGTCGAGCAGCGCGCCGAGTCGCGTCGTCTTGTGCAGCTTGCGCGCGAAATAGCCGTCGAAGTAATCCGTGATCGCAGCCAGCAGGAAAATGCCGAGGCCCAGAAAATCGGACCACTTGGTGAGGAGGACCACGACCAGGAACGGCACGAGGAAGATTCGGAACAGCGTCAGCGAGTTGGGAAGGTTCCAGATCTCGTTGCGGACGTTGTCGCGCGGCGCGGGGACTGGACGCGGACCTTCGACGAGGGGAGTTGCGGTCATCCGTGACTCAGAATACATGCTGCACTAGGAATATCGAAGACGCAATTGACATTCCTGAAACCGTCGCGGAAAATCGCGACCCCACCCGAAAACGCGCGAAAGTGGCGGAACTGGTAGACGCGCTGGTTTCAGGAGCCAGTGGTTCACAGCCGTGGGGGTTCGAGTCCCCCCTTTCGCACCAAATCCTTCCGTAGAATCCATGCATGAAAGCGGCTGCCGCCTCACTCGCTGTCATCCTTCTCTGCTCGTGCGCGCATCGACCACTCATTGGAACGTGGCGCCTGGTCGAATATTGGAATCAGCCGCGCGGTCAACCGAGGCAATATCCCTACGGCGAACAGCCGGTCGGATACTTCGTCTACGACGAGACCGGGCACGTGTTGATCCAGGTCGCAAGAAAACCTGAATTGCCGCGGCTGACGAGCACGGGCTATCGCGAGGCAAGCTGCAAGGAGCTCGTCACGATGATGGATGCATTCATCTCGTACTTCGGCACTTATACCATCGACGCCGCGAAGGGAATCGTCATTCACCACGTCGAGGCCGACTCGCGCCGCGAGTATTTCGGCACCGATCAGGAGCGGCCGTTCCAACTCGCCGGCGACGAGCTCCGCATCGGCGACGGCAAGACGTGGTTGCGGCGGCTCACGCGCGTCAAATAGGCGGCGCGAGCGATCGCGAATACGGATAGTCGCTTCCGAGCCGCGAGGCGTCACCTTGCGCGGCAACCGACACGAGCGTCATGTAGAAGACGTTCTCGTGAGTCGGGAACTTCGCGAGAAAAAGCTCTCGGGCCGCATCGATTTCGATCTTGAATCTGCGATAGATATCCGCCTCATTCTGGTCGCTGAGGTCGCCGAGAAGATCACGCGCAAACTTCTCAGGAGGCCCCACATCGACGCGTGACAACGCCGACTTCAACCGACGATTCATGAGAAGCGACCCGATCCACGCGATAAGAAGAATTCCGAGGATGACGGCCGAAACGATGAGTTTGCTCATTTTGAAAATGTCCCGCTTCTTGCAGCCGACGCAAACGCATGAGACTACTAACAGGGGTTCTATCACTCATTCTGTTCATTCCGGTCGCTGACGCAATCACTGTAGCTCCGCAGTCTGCCGTCGGCGACACGGCCATCACACTCATTCCTGCCACGCCGGCCCCCAACGAACGGTTCGTGTTCAACGTGCGCG
>QHVX01000006.1:24132-29956 GCA_003222375.1 Acidobacteriota bacterium | reverse complement strand
TTGCGGGCGCTGCGCGCGAAAGGAATCACGGTCGCGATGGTGACCGGCGATTCGCGGGCAAACGCGGAAGCGGTCGCGCAGCAGCTCGGCATCGATCACGTCGAAGCGGAAGTGCTGCCGGAACGGAAAGAAGAAGTCGTTCGCAAACTGCAGGAGCAGCGTCATCGCGTGGCGATGGCCGGCGACGGGATCAACGACGCGCCGGCGCTCGCGCGCGCGGACGTCGGCATCGCGATGGGCACGGGCACCGACGTTGCGATCGAGAGCGCCCACATCACGCTCGTCAAAGGCGATCTGCGCGGCATCGTGCGCGCACGCAATCTGAGCGAGGCGATGATGCGCAACATCAAGCAAAATCTCTTCTTCGCTTTCATCTACAACATCCTGGGCGTCCCGATCGCGGCCGGCGTGCTCTATCCATTTTTCGGACTGCTTCTGAGTCCGATGATCGCGAGCGCCGCGATGACGTTCAGCTCCGTCACCGTCATCGCGAATGCGTTGCGCCTGCGGCGGGCAAGGCTTTGATCCGCCGATAGCGCGCGTTGATGAATGCGTACACGCCGTATGCGATCAAGCCCGCGCCGATGATCATCAACATCCAGCCGCCGAACGGCATCGCCGCAATTTGCCGTTGCGCTCCCGATGTGCCGCGCGCCGCGTTCGGGTTGTAGAGAATCGCGGCCCGAATCAGCGAGCCGCCGATCACGCCGAGGATCACGGCGCGGGCGGCGATGCCCAACCGGGATATCGCAATCAGAACGTCGGGCGTCTTTCGATCGAGGTGATCGCGAACTCTTGCAGTCGATCGCACGAAACACCTGATAAACGCCGTACCCCAGCACGATGAGACCGGCGATCGCGACCGCCCACCGGCCGAAGGGATGATCCATCGCACGAGGCGCGCGAGGCGTTCGATTATCGAAACCAAGTCGTTTCTCCGTCGCGATTGCGCTCGACGAAAATGTCTCCGATGATGACCGTCGAAGATCGCGTGCCGTACTGCGGCAGAGTGACGAAGACCTCGCTCTCGATCGGGCCGCCGCGCGGCGTCGACAGAAATTGCAGAAGATCTTCTGCGAGATCCTCGGCGCGCTCATGACGCGCGATCGCCTTCGCGACAAATTCGCGCGCGATGTCGACCTTCTTCCAATGCACGCCGGGGGGCGCGTTGCTGATCGCGAACATTCCGTCAATCGTGCCGAGGACGCCCGAGTTGGAGCAGTGCACGATCTCGCCGTCGCCGACGATCAGGTGAAAGCCGGCATATTCATCGCCGCGAATCGAGCGAGCGTATTGCATCGGCGAGGCATCGCCGCGAACAAAATTCGCGACCAGCATTCCTCGCGACGGCGCCCCCTCCCCCTCCGCCCGCCCGGCCCCCCGCACGTTCGTGATCGCGGCGAATCGGCCGCCTCGCCGAACTGCGAGCCAGCTCCCGCCCGCCCGCAGGTCGCGGCCGCCGATGACGCGCGGGTCGTCGTCCCACGCGTGGGCGGGCCGGGTCGGGCGGGCGTAGAACTCGTCGCGATTGGCGGCGATCACCAGCGGAAATTTCTGCGATCCGTTTGCGACGGCGATGAGGCACATCGATTGCGATACTCCACGCAGTCCAAAATCAATTCAACGGAAGATCATATGCATTTTCAGAGGGTTACAGCATTTGCACTGACTGTTGCGCTCGCTTTGCCGATGTCGCTCTTTGCGGAGAGACGCGCTCCGCGGAGGACAGGGATGGCGCAGGCGGTTGTCGACGTCATGAACATGGAACGCGCGCAGTACGGCCTTGCCCGGCTGCGGGTCAATCCGAAGCTTTCGGCGGCGGCCGTCGATCGGATCAACGATATGTTCCGCCAGCGTTACTTCGATCACGTCTCGCCCGACGGCCTCGAACCGTGGACGTGGGTCGAGCGTCGCGGTTACAGATATCGCGAAATCGGCGAGAACCTCGCGGTCGGATATCGAAGCGCTGACGCGGTCGTCGACGGGTGGATGCACTCCCCTGGTCATCGCGCCAACGTTCTGGGACGCGGATACGACGAAGTGGGCGTCGCGATCGCGCCGGGCTCGCCGCGGCGCGGCTACGGCGGACCGACGGTTGTTGCGCTTTACGGCGAGCGATAAGACTGCGATACTGACAGTCGGTCCATGCTCCGTCATCACGTCGCGGCGATCGCTGTCGCTCTCGCTTTGGTCGCGCCCGCACCGGCCCTGCAGACGGACGACATGGCCACCGCCGTCATCGACGCGATGAATGCCGAGCGCGCAGCGTATGGCGTCGCGCCGCTGCACATCGATTCGAAACTGTCGGCTGCCGCTGCCGATCGCATCGCCGACATGTTCGACAGCCACTACTTCTCGCACAAATCGCCGACCGGCGTTCAGCCGTGGGATTGGGTCGAGCAGGAAGGCTACGACTACCGCGAAGTCGGCGAGAACCTGGCCCTCGGATATCCGACCGCGCCGGAGGTCGTCGACGGCTGGATGCGTTCGCCCGGCCACCGCGCCAACGTCCTCGGCGCGCAATTCGCGGAAGTCGGCGTCGCGATCGCCGAAGGCTCGCCGACGCATCCCTATCACGGGCCGACAGTCGTTGCGATTTACGGCCGGCGTTGATCGTCGCCGCCGCGAACGAATTGGCCGTCGCTGAAGACCAAATCGTCTCCGTAAGCTTTCGGATCCTTCGGCGGTCTGAATGACGTGCTCGCCGTTTCGAGCTTTCCGTCAGGCCCAGCGCTGGCGATGATGTAGTGCGCGGCGTCGGGAGAGCCGACGTACACATAGGCATGTCCCCACCCGTCCACTCGCGGAAAAGTGAGGATATAGGTCGCGGCGAGCTGCTTTTCAAGCCCGGCGATGTCGTGCGCAGCCGGGTACTTGTTGTTGTCGGCGGCGAACGCCTCGGTCGCGGTGGCGAGCGTCCGCATGTCGGATCGTGTGCGGACCGCTTTCGATTTCTCCAACGCACTCTGCAGATCCTCCGCCACGGCGGACCGGATTTGTTGACGTGATTGCTGCGACAATTCGCGCGCGACCGTCACGTATCGCTGTCCGGTGTCGCTCTTGAAGAACGCCACGAGATCGCGCAACTGCTTCTCGGTGAAATACCGATCGTACAGATCCATCTCAGCCTTCTCGGCAATTTGCTCCGTACCTGGATCCCGGCGGATTTTTTCCTGAACGTTGGGCGGCGCATTGGCGCCGAAGAGATCCAGGATGACATCGCCGGCGCGATCCGATGCGTGAGTCGCCTGGAGCAGCTCGCGGATGAGAGCCTTTTTCGCCGGTGGAATGTCTGCGGCGACGGCGCAAACGGCCAGAGCTGCGATGAGAACCGCGACCTTCACTTTTCGCATCGGATCATTCTAAACGGTGGGCCAGCAGATGCTTCTGCACCTTGCCTAATGCGGTGCGCGGAATCGCATCCACACGGATGAATTTGCGCGGGACTTTGAATGATGCGAGCTGCGCGCGGCATGCGCGCTCGAGATCGTCGTCCGACACCTCGCCGACGATGTAGGCGACCGGCACCTCGCCGCGAACTTTGTCCTCCACGCCGACCACGGCCGCCTCGCGCACGCCCGACTGCTCCAGCAGCACTTCTTCGATCTCGCGCGGATAGATGTTGAATCCGCCGGAGATGATCAGATCGCTTTTGCGGCCTAACAGCGTGTAGTAGCCGTCTTCGGAAACGGATGCAAGGTCGCCGGTTTTGAACCAGCCGTCTTCGAACGCGGCGGCAGTTGCATCCGGATTGCGCCAGTAACCGGCAAAAACGGCCGGACTCTTCACCTGCAACTCGCCGTCGACGATTCGGACCGAGACACCAGGCAGCGGAAATCCAACCGTGCCCGCCCGGCGCTCGCCGGCGTACGGATTGCTGAGCGTCATGAAAGTCTCGGTCATGCCGTAGCGCTCGAGAATCGTGTGGCCGAATCGCTCGCGGAATTGTTCGAAGACGTGCGCCGGCAATGGCGCCGATCCGGAGACAAACAGCCGCATGCTCGATGCGATCTCCGGCGGCGCGTCGAGCAGCCGAACGTAGATCGTCGGCACACCGAAGAAAAGCGTCGGTCGAAAATCGAGGAACGCATCGGCGGCAGTGCGATGATCGAATCGCTCGAGCAGCCGCATGCGGCATCCGCTCATCAGCCAGCAGTGCAAACCGTTGCCGAGGGCGTGGACGTGGAAGAGGGGAAGCGCGAGCAGCAAACGATCGGCGTCCGTGATCTGCCATGCACTGAGCAGATTCCGAGAATTATGCATGAAATTATTATGCGTTAATATTGCACCTTTTGAAGCGCCGGTCGTGCCGCTTGTGTAGATGATCGCGGCGGGCGTATCGCCATCCAGTGATTCGTACGGACGGTCCGTGTCATCGGGAGCTTCCGGAGCCGACGTGATGACTTCGCGAGGCTCGGCGTCGCGCGTGATGTGGTCGATTTCGCGATCGCGATAGAGAATGTTGATCGGGACGAAAATCACGCCCAGCTTCACGCAGGCGAGGAAGATGTCGATCAGCTCCACGGAATTTGCGAGATAGACGCACAGCCGGTCGCCTTTTTGAAAGCCGCGAGCACGCAGTGCGTTCGCCACGCGATTGCTGCGCGCCTCGATTTCGCCGAACGTGAACTGCTTGCCGGCCCACTCCAATCCGATGGCGTCGCGGCGTCCGATGAGCGAGTGGTCGAAAGCGTGGAGCAGGTTCACGGCCGCGATAGACTACCGCGTCATGCGAAGAATGCTCGTCTTCTCGGTTTTGCTGATTGCGGCGACGACTGCCAAACCGCCGGCGGCGAAACGCGCGCCGGTGACCGACACCTACCAGGGCGGCGTCACCGTAACCGACCAGTACCGGTGGCTCGAAAATGCCAACGATCCGGCGGTCATCAAATGGGTCGACGAGCAGAACCGATATTCGCGCGCGATCCTCGATGCGCTTCCGCAGCGCGCGGCGATCGAGAAACGATTGCACGAGCTGTACGTCAATCGTCCGCCCTCGTACGGCCAGTTGATCTTCCGCGGCGGACAACTCTTCGCGATCAAGTTTCAGCCGCCGAAGGAACAGCCATTCATCGTGACGCTCGCCTCGATCAACGACAAGAGCTCCGAGCGCGTGCTACTCGATCCGGTCGCTGTCAATCCTGACGGGAAAACCGCCATCGACTTTTTCGAGCCGTCGCTCGACGCACGTCTCATCGCCATTTCGCTCTCGCGCGCCGGAAGCGAGTCGGGAACGGTCCACGTCTACGACGTCGCGAGCGGCAAAGAGACTGGCGATGTGGTTCCGCGCGTCAACTGCGGCACGGCCGGCGGCAGCGTCGCCTGGAACGCCGACGCCTCAGGCTTTTTCTACACGCGTTATCCGAGTGAAGGCGAGCGTCCAAAGCAGGACCTCGATTTCTATCAGCAGGTTTACTTTCACAAACTCGGAACGCCGGTGGCCGAGGATCGGTACGAGCTCGGGAAGGACCTTCCGCGAATCGCAGAAATCGCATTGGATACCTCGCCTGACGGCCACACGATCCTGGCGTCGGTGCGCAACGGCGATGGCGGCGAAATCGAGCACTTCGTTCGCGGCGACGACGGCGTCTGGAAGCAGATCAACAAGTTCAGCGATCCGATCAAGCAAGCGTCCCTCGGCTTCGACGGCAATGTCTATCTGCTTTCGAAGAGCAATTCGATGGGAGCGATCTTGCGCGTTCCGCTAACGAAGCCCGAATTGGCTTCCGCGGAAACGATCATTCCCGCGAGCGACACTGCAATCGAGTGGTTCGTCCCGACACGGAATCATCTCTTTGCGTCGTACATCGCAGGGGGACCATCC